>JAISFK010000084.1 GCA_031263625.1 Clostridiales bacterium | reverse complement strand
GGGAATAGGGACGGCATTTTATGGAGCTGATTAACTTGGGCCTGCTCGCGCACGTGGACGCGGGGAAGACGACGATCGTCGAGCAGCTGCTGTACAGGAGCGGCGCCCTGCGCGAGCCGGGCTCCGTCGAGAAGGGCAACACGCAGACGGACTGGCTCAACGTCGAGCGCGAGAGGGGCATATCCGTCAAGTCGTCCTCGGTTTCGCTGGAGCGCGGCGGCGTCAGGATCAACATAATAGACACGCCGGGCCACATGGACTTCACGGGGGAGGTCGAGCGCGCCCTGTCCGTGCTGGACGCGGCCGTGCTCGTCGTGTCGGCCGCGGAGGGCATACAGTCCCAGACCGACATTTTCTGGAACGCCATCAGCGCGCTCAAGATGCCCGCCATCGTGCTCGTGAACAAGATCGACCGCGCCGGCTGCAACCCGGAGGCCGTGCTTGATGCGCTCAAGCGGGAATTTTCGCCGGCCATCATTCCGATAAACGCGCCCGTGGGCGCGGGCGGCCGCGAGTGCTCGGTGAGATGCGTGGCGGCAGGCGCCGGAGCGGGAGCGGGGGGCAACGCTGGCGGAGAGGGCGCCGCGAGCGCCTTGAGCGCCGGCATAGGCGGGCAGGGCGCAGGCGACGCGCACGATACAGGCGACACAGGCGGCGCAGACGGCGCAGGCGACACAGGCGGTTTCTCCGACGAGGACACAATCGAGCTCTGCTCGCTCGACGGCGAATTGGGAGAACGTTATCTGAGCGGCGGCCAGCCCATCGGCGCCGAAGCGCTTCTGGAGGCGCTCGCGCGCCAGTCAAAGGCGGGCCGCGCGTATCCGCTGCTGTTCGGCTCGGCCTCGCTGGGCGTGGGCATGGCCGAGCTGCTGGACGCGATCCCGGCCTATCTGCCGTCGATCGGGCTCAGCCCGGACGGCGAGCCCTCCGGCGTCATCTACAAAGTCGAGTTTGACAGGGTTATGGGCAAGACGGCGCACGTCCGGCTTTTCTCCGGCACGCTGCGCAACCGCGACGCGATCGCGACGCGCCGCCCCGGCACGGCGCCGGGGGATGGCCTGCCCAGAGATAGCCTGTCTTCTGGCGAGGGCCTGAAACCTGGGGTGCGCCTGCCATTTGGCGAAGACCTGCCGCCTGGGGTGCGCCTGCCATCTGGCGAGGGCCTGCCGCGCCAGCGGCAAGCCGGCCGGTTGCAGGCTGGCCGGCTGAAGGGCGAACGCTTGCAGAGTGATCGGCTGCAGGGCGAAGGGTTGCCGGATGATCGGGCGCCGACGGAGGGGGCGCCCGAGAAGATCACGCAGATCCGCCGTATATCGGGGGCGCGGCGCGAGGACTCGGGCGTCCTGCTCGGCGGCGACATCGCCGCCGTCTACGGGCTGTCCGACGCGCGGGCGGGGGACGTCATAGGCGACAGCGCCGCCCTCGCCAGGAGCTACAGGCTGGCGGCGCCGCTGTTCAGCGTCCGCGCGTCCGCCGCGCCTGGGCTGGAGAACAGGCTGCTCCAGGCCATAATGGAACTGTCCTGCGAGGATCCGCTGCTGCAGTACGAGTGGGAGCCCGACGAGCGCGAGCTGGTCGTCCGCACGATGGGCAAGATCCAGCTGGAGATACTGGAATACCTGCTAAAGGAGCGCTACGGCCTCGACGCGGCCTTTTCCGCGCCGTCCGTCATATACAAGGAAACGCCCGCGGGCGCGGGCCAGGGCCTGGAGTCGTACACGATGCCCAAGCCGTGCTGGGCCGTGGTCAGGCTCGCCGTGGAGCCGCTGCCTCGCGGCGCGGGCTACCGGTTCGAGTCCGCGATCAAGGAGGGGGAGCTGCCCGGCCGCTACCAGCGCCATGTGGAGCTGTCGGTTCCGGAGGCCCTGAAGCAGGGGCTTTTCAACTGGGAGGTCGTCGATCTGAAAGTCACGCTTGTAGGGGGCCAGCACCACCACGTCCACACGCACCCGATGGATTTTTTCCTCGCCACGCCGATAGCCGTGATGAAAGCGCTGCAGGACGCCTCCACGCGGCTTCTGGAACCCGTCCTGCGCATGAGGCTGGCCGCCTCGGAGGAGCTGTCGGGCCGGCTCATCGGCGACATAATCGCGATGAGGGGCGAGTTTGACAGCCCGGCCATGTCGAAGGGCAAGGTGCTGATCGAGGCGCGCGTGCCCGTCGCCACGTCCATGGACTACGCCGCGGAGTTCATGTCGCTGACGTCCGGCAAGGGCGCGATGCGGACGGCCTTCTGCGGCTACCGCGAGTGCCCGCCGGGGGAGGGCGCCGCCGCCAGGAGGCGGGGGATAAACCCGCTGGACAGGATGAAGTGGATCCTGCACAAGCGGAGCGCCCTCTCATAGGCCCCGGCGCGAACCCGGTATGGGGCGCCAGAGCCAAAGCCGTGCCAAGGTTGCGCTAAAAGCCGCGCTAATGTCGCGCCAAGGCTGCGCCAAAGGCCGCGCTAATGCTGCCGCGAAGCTCACTCGGCGGACACGCTCCAATCGCCCCCGACCGCGCCGGTGAGGGAATATAGCTCGCCGTCATCCGCGCCCGCCTCCCTGACGAAATAGGACATGCTCACTGTTTCGCCGGCAAATTCTATCTGGCGCGCCTCGCCAACGCCTTCGCCGACAAGCCCGCTCAATGGAGGAATGTCAAGAATTTCCCACGTTTTGCCGCCGTCGGCCGTATGATAGATGCGCCCTATGTTTTCGATATCATAACGAAAGCACAGAAATCCGGCTTTGTCATCCGCGAACCCGCCGCACGTCAGCACTCTCGGCCATTCGTCGTTGACATTGCCCGTTTCCTGCCAGGTCTTGCCCCCGTCATGGGTCAGATAGACATAGTTTTCCTGATGCCCCATGGCCACGCCGGTGCTCCCGATGAACCAGCCGCCGGATTCGGAAACGAATCCCGATCTCTGCTCCTCAAATGCGCCATATGGGCCAGATGGCGCCGGATACGCGATGCCGGCGTTGCCAGAATCCCGCTCCGCAAATGCGCCGCGCGGGCTCGGCGGCGCCAGCTCCGCGATCTGCCCCATGGCCGTGCCGGCGCCTCCGATAAGCCCGCCGCCGGATTCGGAAGCGAATCCAGCGCTCTGCCCCGCAACCGCGCCGCGCGGGCTCGGCGACGCCGGAACCGCGACGCTGGCACTGCCAGAATCCCGATTTGGCGCCGCATCGCAGGCGGCAAAACTGGCCGAAACGCCGGCTGCCAGCGCGGCGGCGAGAAGAACGGCCGCGCCGCCTCTCTTTTCCTTTGCGCCAAAAATGTTTTCAAATCCGCTTTTCATATTCATTGGCCATTCCTTTTCAAGCCCTCCGCAGAAAGCGGATGCGCCAGCGTGTCCGGGATTTCAAACCGCGCCCCCGCCAGCCAGCCGGGCGCGATGCTCGTTATGCTAATCCAAGCCACTTTTACACGCCTGCAAGCCTCTGTCTGGCCGCTTTTCGATACCATTTTATAGCATCTTCATAATCCCGCTCCACATCCTTGCTATACTGACGAGCATTTGAATATACCATAAACGCGAGTCAGTAATACACGTTTCCTCTGTCCGACCGCAAATTGCGGTCGGAATCCCAATCGAACACGAGTATAATTTCGCAGGCAACGCGCATAGCGCCACACCGCGCGGCACGGCGGGGCGCAAAACCAACCCGTTACAGCAATGCGTCACCGTTGCCCAAAACCGCCCTGCCAATCAAAAAATCCTTTGTCTTTGCTAGGACATACCTACTATCCTCCACCTGCTGCGCGGCAGCTTCCGCATCAACCAAATAAAAATCTGTGTAATCCGATGCGTTTCTTAAATTAAAGGCATCGCCCAAAATATCCGAAAACCTGATATCAAACAAACCTGTTTTTACATACTCTCTCCTGAAATAGCTGATAACCGCAGAATGTTTCATTAAATCCACTCCATCAAGCGCCAAGACACTTTTTAAACAATGAAATATGCAGTAATAAGATCTGCTAACTGCACTCGCATAATCTTCTAGCTCCAATAATTTTAACGAGGAATTTAAGCAAGTGGAAGCTTGCTCTAACCTCCACCTACACAACTCCTTCTCTCCGCTCATATCCGCGCACCTCTATTCCATCCTTTATAATATTCCTATACAGGGGCAACACACCGCGCCATGAGTCAAAAAATTCCGAAGTCTGCAAAATAAAAGAGATCATGACATCATACTCCAGACTTAACCTATTAGAAATAGAATATAACTTTTTTTCATAGCCCCTCAACTCTTCTCTGGCGCATCTAGCCAATACCATGAAGTCTATATCCGATTCGCCATCGTAATCCCCCCGCGCATACGAGCCATACAAAATAATCTTATCTAACTTGCCACTAAAAAGCAGGCTGACACATTGTGCCACATCATTCTTCAAACCCTCAATGTCAAGCAAAACGACACACCACCTTTGACGAGCGTCTCCAGCTTCGCCACTTTTTCATTCAAAGGAGCGAGCTCCGCAAGGTATTTTTGCGGCCCAACCGCCTGCGAAACGACATCTTCCATGCGTCCATTATACGGCGAAAAGCCCTTGAAATCAACTGTTTTCAAGGGCTTCCAGAGATTTCCCGCCGTTTCTTTTATGCTTCCTTTTATGCTGTGACGCGTTCGGCTCGCGTCGCCTCGTCTTTTGGAACGAAGATATTGCCGGGCTTGCCGGATATGACGCCCGCGCGGCACGGCGCCGCGACGGCCGGCGCCGCGTAGTCCGCGATGTCGGCGATGTCGGCGAAACCCGCGTATTCAGTGGCCATTCCTTTTCAAGTCCTCCGCAGAAAGCGGATGCTCCAGCGTGTCCGGAATTTCAAACCGCGCCCCCGCCAGCCAGCCGGGCGCGAGAGGCACGGGCTGGCCGCATTGAGCGCTTCGCTCGCGCCGGCCGCACGGTTCGCCTGAATTGCGCAAAGCTCGCCGGCCGCGCTGCTCGCTTTGCCCGCACGGCTCGCTTGAATCGCTCCGGGCGCTCTGGCCGGGCGCCTGCTGCGGGCAGATGTCGAGCCTGTACGCCAGCAGCATTTGGTATTTTGCGCGGTGCCGCCTGTTCAGCGCGTTCGGGCAATATTTGCCGTCGCCTATTATCGGGTGGCCGATGTGCGCCAGATGCGCGCGTATCTGGTGCGTCCTGCCCGTGAGCGGCTCCACTTCGAGGCGCGATGTGTCCGTCTGCGGGCTGTAGTCCAGCAGCCTGTAGCGCGTGGCTATGCGCATGGCGCCTGGGGCAGGAGCGTCGAGGACGAAGACCTTGCCCAGGCGCTCGTCCTTGACGAGCCACGATTTTAGCGTCGCCTCGCGCTTTTCGGGCCTGCCGGCCACAATGCAGCGATAGTGTTTCTTCACGCCGCCCGCCTCGATTTTTTTCAGCACCGCGTCCAGCGCCGCCTTGTCCTTGGCTATCATGACGAGGCCGCCCGTGTTGCGGTCCAGCCGGTGGCACAGCGCGGCGCCCGTCCCGCCCGAAGGCCCGCCGCCGCGAGCATCGCTGCCCGCGCCGCCATGCCTGTCGGCAAACTTGCTTCCGCTCGCGCCGCCAAGCCCGCGCGTTGCCTCGCCGCCGATCCCGCCGCCGCGCCTGCCCGCAAGCTCGCCCCTGGCCTCGCCGCCGCTCGCGCCGGATTTCGCCCCCAGGTATTCGCGCGCGAGCTCGATCAGCGTGGCCCCGCGCCCGTGCCGATCGGGGTGCACGGGCATGCCCTGCGGCTTGTTGACGACCAGCAGGCGCTCGTCCTCGTGCACGATGTTCAGGCCGGCGGGCCGGCGACGGCTTTCGCGCGAATCGCCGGCGCGGCCAGCCTGGGCCTGGGCGCCGCCAGCCAGATTGCCGTTGCCTTGCTCGCCGCCCTGCTCGCCGCCAGCCAGATTGCAGCCCTCCCGGTCGCCGCCCTGCTCGCCCCCGAACAGCGCTTCGTCGCGCATGTATACGCGAACGACATCGCCCGCGCGAAGCGTCGCGCCCGCCTCCGCCCGCTTCCCGTTGAGCCGGACGTCCTTCTTGCGGAACGACCTGTGGAGGGCGCCGGGCGGCAGCGACGCGAAGCTGCCCAGTATGAAGTCAAAAAGCTTCGTATTCGGTTTTACGCCCTGGCCGGCGATCAATTCCCGCATGGCAATATAGCCCTGTTCCGCCAGCCCTAATCCCGCCGGC
>JAISFK010000057.1 GCA_031263625.1 Clostridiales bacterium | reverse complement strand
AAAAACGCCGACATGATTCTCGTCATGCGGGACGGCGACATCGTCGAGAGCGGCAGCCACGGCGAGCTGCTGGAAAAAGGCGGCTTCTACGCGGAGCTCTACAACAGCCAGTTCGAGCGCGCGTCGTGACGGCGGCGCCGTGACAGCGATGCCGTGGCGGGCGTCGTGACGGCGGCGTCGTGACAGCGACGGCAATGGCAAGGCGGCGGCAAGGCACAGCACGGCAAGGGACAGCACGGCAAGGCAAGGCGGCGGCAAGGCACGGCAAGGGACAGCATGGCAAGGCAACGGCAGGGCGCCTGGGGCAGGGCGTGCCTAGGGTAATGGGGCAGGGCGCCTTAAGCAATGCGCCTGGGGCAGGGCGCCTCTTGGGCAAGGCATGTCTTGAGGGGCCTTGGGGCGATTTTGGGGCGATTTCGAGCGATTTCGAGGGGGCGCGGGGGCGATTTCGGGGGCTTGATTAATCGCGGGCGTTGTGTTATGCTATCAGCACGGCTCAGACGGCCCAGGCCGCCTGGCCGGCAAATACGCACGCCGCCCGACTGACGGGGCGTTGCCCGCGGGGCTTTTTGTTTGGCCCGGAGGGCTCTCCATCGGCGCGAAGGCGGCGGAGGAAAAAACAGGAGGATATGCAATGGCAGTTATTTCTATGAAACAGCTTCTCGAGGCCGGCGTCCATTTCGGGCACCAGACGAGGCGCTGGAACCCCAAAATGGCGGAGTACATATTCACGGAGCGCAACGGCATCTACATCATCGACCTGCAAAAGACGGTCAAGAAGATCGACGAGGCGTACTATTTCCTGCGCGACGTGATCGCGAACGGCGACGAGCTGCTGTTCGTGGGCACGAAAAAGCAGGCGCAGGACTCCATCAGGGAGGAGGCCGAGCGCTGCGGCCAGTACTACGTGAACGCCCGCTGGCTCGGCGGCATGCTGACCAATTTCAAAACCATCCGCAGGCGGATCGACAGGCTGAACCAGCTGCGCGAGATGGAGGCGTCCGGCGTGTTCCTGGTTTTGCCGAAAAAAGAGGTCATTAAGCTGCGCGCGGAGATGGACAAGCTGTTCAAGTACCTCGGCGGCATAAAGGACATGTCCAGGCTGCCCGGCGCGCTGTTCGTGGTTGACCCGCGCAAGGAGCACATCGCCATCCTTGAGGCCCGGAAGCTCGGCATACCGGTGGTCGCGATCGTCGATACGAACTGCGATCCCGACGAGGTGGACTACGTGATCCCCGGCAACGACGACGCAATCCGCGCGGTCAAGCTGATCGCGTCCAAGATGGCGGACTGCGTCATGGAGGTTCGCCAGGGCGAGCAGGCGGAGGCCGAGGCAGCGGCCGCGGCGGCCGCAGCGGCTGCGGCGGAGGGCGAGTACGGCGACGGCGCTGATGGGCAGGGCGCGGAAGCGGGCATGTCGTACTGATCGCGCTGAGGCCGGAACGGGGCTGACAGCTGGCAGCTGGCAAATGAAATCCAAATAATTGAAAGCGGGTGCGGAGAACATGGCGGCGACAATAGAAATGGGAATGGTCAAGCAGCTCAGGGAGAGAACCGGAGCTGGAATGCTGGACTGCAAGAAGGCGCTTGAGGAGTGCGGCGGCGACATGGAGAAGGCCATCGAGAGCCTGCGCAAGAAGGGGCTCGCGGCCGCGGCCAAAAAGGCGGGCAGGATAGCCGCCGAAGGCGTTGTGGACTCGTACATACACGGCAACGGCCGCATAGGCGTGCTGGTCGAGGTTAACATAGAAACGGATTTTGCCGCGCAGAACGCGGACTTCCGGGCGTTCGTCAAGGACGTCGCCATGCAGGTGGCGGCGGCGAAGCCGGAATACGTCAGGCGCGAGGAAGTGCCGGAGGCCGTCGTCGAGAAGGAGAAGGAGATCATCCGCGCGCAGTCGGAGAAGGAAGGCAAGCCGGCCGCCGTGGTCGAGAAAATGCTGGCCGGGCGCATAGAGAAGTATTACAAGGAGGCGTGCCTGCTGGAGCAGCCGTGGATCAAGGATCCGGGCAAGACGATCAAGGATCTGCTGACCGAGCGGATCGCGGCCATCGGCGAGAACATCAGCATACGCCGCTTCGCGCGCTTTGAGCGCGGCGAAGGCATCGAGAAAAAAGAGGAGAACTTTGCTGACGAGGTCAGCAAGCAGATTCAGAAGTCATGAGCCAGAGTTCAGATTTAGACGCGGGCGCGGGCGCGGACGTGCATGCGGGCGCAGACGGGCGCGCGGGCGCGGGCGTGCGCACAGATGGCTGCGCGGGCGCGAAGCCCAAGTACAGGCGCGTCCTGCTGAAGATAAGCGGCGAGGCGCTGGCGGGCGGCCAGTCCATGGGCATTGACCAAGGCGTGCTCGCGGGCGTCGCGTCGAAGATCGCGGAGGTGTTCCGCTCCGGGGTGCAGATAGCGCTCGTCATCGGCGGCGGCAATTTCTGGCGGGGCCGCAGCGGCAAGAACATGGACAGGACGAAGGCCGACCACATGGGGATGCTGGCGACGGTGATAAACTCGCTGGCGTTTCAGGACTCGCTGGAAACCCTGGGCGTGCCCACTAGGGTGCAGACCGCCATCGCGATGAGCCAGATAGCGGAGCCGTACATCCGCGGGCGCGCCATACGGCATTTGGAGAAGGGGAGGATTGTCATTTTCGCTTGCGGAACCGGCAATCCTTTTTTTACTACGGATTCCGCCGCCGCGCTGCGGGCCGCGGAGATTGACGCGGACGTCATACTCAAGGCCACGAACGTGGACGGCGTGTACGATTCGGATCCGGCGAAAAACAAGCAGGCCATCAAGTTTGACGTCCTGTCGTACCTGGATCTCCTGAACAGGGGGCTCGGCGTCATGGACGCGACGGCGGCCTCGCTGTCCATGGAGAACAAGATACCCATCATCGTGTTCAGCATCAAGGATCCGGACAACATCGTCAGGGCCGTGAACGGCGAGAACATCGGCACGATAGTGAGTTTCGGGTAGGCGCCGGGGCGCCGGGGCGGCGAGCGCCGGGCAAAAAGCTGCTTGACGCATCATACTCGTGAACGATTTGAAATACCGACCGCATCTGCGGCCGGACAGAGGAAACGAGTATTACTGACTCGCGTTTATGGAAAATTCAAATGCTCGTCAGTATATTTTGGCTTTGAAAGGAGATCGCTATCCATGGCTGACGAACTGTACGCGCCCTACGAGGAAAAGATGAAGAAAACAGTCAGCGTTCTCAGGGAGGAACTGAGCGCGATCCGCGCCGGCAGGGCCAACCCGGCGCTGCTCGACAAAATCGCGATCGACTACTACGGGACGCTGACCCCGATAAACCAGCTCTGCAACATATCCGTCCCGGAGGCCAAGGTAATCCTGATCCAGCCGTGGGAGGCAAAGCTGCTGAAGGACATCGAAAAGGCCATCCAGAAGTCCGACATCGGCATCAACCCCAACAACGACGGGAAGATCATCCGGCTCGTGTTCCCGGTGCTGAACGAGGAGCGCAGGAAAGAGCTCATCAAGATGAGCAAGAAGCTCGCCGAGGAATCCAAGGTGGCCGTCAGGGCCATACGCAGGGACGCGGTTGAGCACTTTAAGAAGCTGAAGAAGGCGGGCGAGCTGACGGAGGACGACCTGAAGGATTCCGAAAAGGACATTCAGGCCATCACGGAGAAATTCGTGGTCGATGTGGACAAGGTGCTCGCCGACAAAGAAAAAGAGATAATGGAGATATAGACATCGAGAGAGAGGCCATCGAGAGCGCG
>JAISFK010000055.1 GCA_031263625.1 Clostridiales bacterium | reverse complement strand
CTTCTGCATGGCATTGCCTCCTATGGGAATATAATGGATTTGCCACTATTATATTCGCAAACCCATGCCCGCTGCAACACCGATTCGCGGCGCCGGCCCCGGCGCCGGCCCCGGCGCAGGCTTGCGCCAACTTGCGCCGGCTTGCGCCAGGGTGCTGCTGATCGCACTGATCGCGAAAAGGGCCGCGAATGCCGCGAAATGGGGCCAAGGAGCTGCTGATCGCGCCGACCGCGAAAGATCGCAAAAAGGACCGCAAAGGCCGCGAAAGGGGGCCAAGGAGCTGCTGATCGCGCCGACCGCGAAAGGCCGCGAAAAGGGCCGCCGCGCCTCGCATGTGCTGCGAGGCGCGGCGGCCCTTGCTTTTTGCTGCGGCGGCAGGCGCCCGCCAGTCGCTATGGCAAGCGCCAGCCGCGCGCGCAGGCGCCCGCCGATTGCGGCGGCCGCGCTAGTTGCTGGCCAGGCCCGCCAGAGCGGCCTTCAAGGCGCTTGCGGCCGAATCGACCTCGCCCTGGGGCGCGGCCGTTGCCAGCCCTTCCGCGCCGCCCAGGGCCGACTGCAGCGCCGACCAGCTCTCCGGCGTGTATTCCGAAGCGGCCAGCGATTTCGCGTAGGCCATTCTGTCGTCGAGCAGCGAGCGATCTGCGCCCGTCTTGACGTAGAACTCGACTTCCGACACGTTGCCGAACGAGTCGGGGCCGCTCATGAACCACAGATACCTGAACTCGTCGGCGATGTTGGAGGGAACCCACTGATGCCAGGCATACGCGCTGGCCCCGCTTATTGTGTGGAGCAGCGCGCCCGTGTTCCCGCCCGTGCCGATCGTCATGGAGCCCCTGAACGTGGAGCCGTTGAACCTGTCAATCCGGCCCGACCTCGGGTAGGCCCTGATCAGGTGCACCTGGGACTCGTTGCCCGCGCCGAGGTCTATGCCCGCGTAGCCGGTGCTGCCCGTCGAGTGGTCGAAGAACGTGCTCGTCGAGCCGTCGAACACCTTGTCGTACTCATTGCCCGCGGAGTACGCGGGCCCGTTCCCGTACACCGTCCCCGAAAGCTTTGTGAATAGCTCCAGCGGCGGCACGGCCAGGTTGCCGATGGCCGCGTCCAGCGCCGCCGCCGCTGCGGCGATGCTGGCCTGGGACGGCCTGCGCCCGTTGCGGAGCGCCGTGGCCGCGTCGAGCGCCGCGTATGCCGGGTCGGCGCTCAGGCGCGTGTAGCCGTCCAGATTGCCCGCCCGCCCCATCGCTGCGTCGAGCGCCGACCAGTCGGGCTCCGTCTCGGCGGCCTCGCAGAGCGGGGCATATGTCTTCGCGTCCCATATGTACGCTTTCACGAACGCATCCGGGTCCGCGCCCGCCGGCAGAACGGCCGTGAAGCTGAGATCCTCCCCGGCGCCGACTGAAACGGCGCGGCTGGTCATGTCGTAAAGCGCCGCGTCCTTGTCGTAGAACGCCACGATGCAGTTCGCATCCAAAACGCCGGACTGCGACTTGTTCACGACCGTGAAGCGGGCCGTCCTGAAGCCGTTTTGCCAGGCGAGCGAGACTTTTGTTTCGGGGTCCCCCGCCCCCCCGGCGTAGGGCCGCTTGCTCGCCTCGATCTTGGACGCGGTGTCGGCGGCGGCTATCGGCGTGATGCGATACGTGTATACGTAGTCCTTCGTGGGGTGGTGGATGTACTTGTCGAGCGGGCCGGGGCCGCACGCGGCGCTGCCGAGCGGCGCCTGCGCCATGTCGATGTTGAGCATCGGGGTTGTCAGCTTAGGCGACATGTACATGTGCTTCAGGCCGTCGAAGTCCAGGTCGTCGTAATTGGACGCGCTCGCGTTGAGAAGCTCCTCGCCGTCGATCAAAAGGCCGTTGCCCTCGCCGTCCGTCACCGAGTACCAGCGCACGTCGGTGCGGTTGCCGAAGAACTGCGGCCGCAGGTACGGCACGTACTGGTCCTGCGTCTTTGCCCGGTAGATGCCGGCGTGGCTGCCGCCGCTCCGGTCGGAGTAGTTCTCGACGGGCCCCCTGCCGTAGTACTCGATGCTGTCGATGCCCTCGGCCAGCTTCATGCTCATGCCGACTTTCAGCAGGTTGCCGCCGGAAGAGGACGGCGTGAGCTTGTTCGTGACGACGATCTCGCCGTTCGAGTAAATCTTGTATGTCGTGGCGTTGGACGAGCCGCCGCTGAGCGACGACTGGACGGCGATGGTCACGAGCTTGCCGCTCGGGTCGATCTCGGAAGAGACGCCGCCAATCGTGGCGTTGCCCCAAGTGTCCTTGAGGCTGCCGTTGTAGCCCGTGTCGTTGTCGCCTGGCGAGCGCCAGTGGCTGATGACGGGGCCGGAGGCGATGAGCTCCTTGCCGCCCTTGGCGATGCTCGTGATCTCGGCCTTGGCCAGATCAAAGGAGATCGAGAAGTCGGCCCCCTTGGCGACGATCATGGAATCGGTCGCTTCGAGGCTGGCAAATTCGGGCAGCTTGTCAAGCGGCAGCGCGCTCTCGTCCGCTATGCCTATCGGCAGGGCGAACTGCCCCGTCGCGAAGGCGTAGCCGGCGCTTGCCCAAGGCTCGTCGGCCTTCAGCTTCGCCCTAAGGTTGAGGAGGTATTCCGCGCCGGGCTCCGGCACCAGCGACGCGACCGCCGGAATCGCCACGATCTCGGAGGCCAGCGGGGCGGCGGACAGGCTGAGCGAGCCGGAGGCAAAAGGCATGCCGTCCTTGAGTATTTCCCACTCGTGGTCGTACTCGCCCAGGCTCGTGTTCAGAAACTCGTTGCAGATCTCGACCTGCCCGGCCCGCAGCTGCGCCGCGTCCGCCTTGTACCACACTTCCTGGAGGGCGTATTTGACTTCGGTCATATACGGCTTCGGCGTGCGGTCGGCAAAGGTCATGCCGTTGCCGCTGAAGCTTCCGTCATGGACGGTCTCGCCCCAGTCGCCGCCGTAGGCGAAGTATGTGTCCTCGTCCACGATCACGCTCGACGGCTCGGACGCAATCGTGTCGAAATCGTTCCAGTAAACCACGTCGGGGTCGCCCGCGCCGCGCGCGGCGTCCTGAATCTGCGCCTGCGTGAGCGCCGCCCTGTAGATGCGCACGCTGCCGATGAGGCCGGGGAACAGCCGGGTCGGATAGCTCGGGCTGTTGCCCACGGTGAGCCCCAGTCCGACATTGTTGTCGGCGGCGACGGACGACGAGCGGCTGCCGTAGGCGTGGTGCTCGCCGTTGATGTACAGCCTGTAGCGCTGTTCTCGCGCCAGGGAGCCGTCGTAGACGGCGGTGAGCAGCTTCCACTCGCCGTCGAGCCAGTCTGCCGGCGGGGCGGCGCTGATGGTGCCCGCGCTGTAGCCGTTGACGAAGAACTCGATGTTGTTGCTGCTGTTGTACTTGAGGGCGAAGCCGCTCTCGCCCTTGGACACTATCTCCGTGTTGCCGGCGATGTTCTTGGGCAGCACCCACGCCTCGATCGTCATCTTGTTGGAGTTGGCGTTGAGCTCCGGCGAGACGTCGTAGCTCAAATACCCGCCTTTGAGGGCGTTGCCGCCGTCCCTGCCCGCGCCCTCCGCTATGACGCCCTCTCTCACGCTCGTCTCGATGACGGGCTTGCTGCTTGTGACGGTGTATTTGCTCGGCAGCGGCTCCGTCGGCATCCAGACGGACTGATCGCAGAAGTCCCAGAGGAACCCGCCCTGGACGGTGCGGAACGACTGGCTGCGGAACGTGTCCCAGAACTCCACCAGGCTGCCGGGCGAGTTGCCCATGGCGTGCTCGTACTCGGACGCTATGTACGGCATCGAGTTGCTGTTGTATCCGGGGATGCTGCCCGAGCCTGGGTACTGGTTGCTCGTGATGTCCACGAAGCCGTCCCTGTTGTCGCGCTCGTACTTGCGGAGGCGCCCTGGGTCGCGGGCCTTGATCCAGTTGCTCAGCGTGTAGAACGTGTAGTTAGAGTCCAGCGTGTATGTGGTGTAGGTGGCCTCGTTTCCGTATGACCAGATGACGACGCTCGCGTGGTTCTTGTCGCGCTCGACCATGCTAGTGCCGCGGTCCAGCACGGAATTTGTCCAGTCCATCCCCGGAGTCACGCGGGACGGGATGGGCTTGCCGCCCGTGGAGCCTTCGTGCGACTCTATGTTCGCCTCGTCGCATATGTAGATCCCCAGCTCGTCGGCCAGGTCGTATGTCACCACGTTGTTCGGGTAGTGGGACATGCGGATGGCGTTGATGTTGTGCTGCTTCATGAGCATCAGGTCGCTCACGATGTCCTCAAACGGCAGCGCGTGGCCGTAGTCGGAGCTGAACTCGTGCCGGTTCGTGCCGCGCAGCGAGATGTCCTTCCCGTTGATCTGCATCGTGCTCCTGTTGCTGGCATAGCTGTTGCGCTCGATCACGCGGAAGCCCACGCGCTGGACGGCCGTCTCGACGACGTTTCCGGCGGGGTCCTTGAGCTCTATGAGCAGCTTGTAGAGCTCAGGCGTGTCCGCGAACCACTTGCGCGGGGACGCGACGGCCTTGGAGCCGCTGGCGGTGGCGATCGACGGGCTCGCGCCGGCCGCGGCGACGTCCGCGCTTATCGCGAGCGGGCCGTCGGCCCACACGTCGCTGCCGTCCATGTTTTTGAGCGTCGCCTCGACCCTGTACGCGCCGGCCGCGGCGCCGTGGTTGCGCACCGTCGCGTCAAGCTCCAGCCTGTAGTCGTCGTAGCTGCCGGGGGTGGCAAGCGTCGTCCTGACGAAGAAGTCGTTGAGCTCGACCTTGTTCTTGGAGTACAGGAACACGTCGCGGAATATCCCGGAGACGCGGATCATGTCCTGGTTCTCGACATAGCTGCCGATGGACCAGCGGTACACCTGGGCGGCTATGAGGTTCTCGCCGGGCTTGAGGTATTTCGTTATGTTGAAGTCCGACGCGGTGAACGAGTCCGTCGCGTAGCCGACATATTCGCCGTTTATCCACAGATAGAGGCACGACTCGACGCCTTGGAAGGAGACGAACACCTCGCGGCCGTCCCAGTCCTGCGGGAGGTCGAACGTGCGGCGGTAGTGGCCGACCGGGTTGTAGACCAGCGGGGCGTACACCTGCGCGGTGCTCGTGTTGGACGACGGGAGATCCAGCCCCTCGTAGTTGCGCCACGGGTATCGCTGGTTCGAGTAGATCGGGGTGTCGTACTTCAGCGAGCCGTCGGCGTTCCTCATCGTCTGCCAGCTGCGCGGCACCGGTATTTTGTCCCAGTCGCTGACGTCGAGCGCCGGATCCGCGAAATTCTCGATGCGGTCCGCGGGCCTTGCGACCCATTTGAAATCCCACTCGCCGTTGAGCAGCCGGTAATAGCTCGACCGCGAGAAATCGCGCGTCAGGGCGGAATGCTCGTTGTCGAGCGCCGTCTGCGCGTCCTGATACGCGACGAAGAACGAGTGCGCGGGCTCGCGGTTGACCTGGACCGTCGAGATCCCGTCATACCACTCCTCGCCGCCGAAAGGCGACGCGGCGGGCGCCGCCAGCGGCGCGGCGCTCATAGCGCCAAAAATAATAGCCGTAGTCATTGCAATGCAGAGCAACTTTCTTTTCATGCTTATTTTCATGCCTATCCCATTCCTTTCAATTTTTTTGCGCAAACACCCATATAAATGCGTTTTTTCTGCGTCGCCGAATGCGACATGCAAATAGTATAGCATGACCGGTTGAGCAATACAATGAAAAATATGCGGCTATTTTTTGTACAAAGCCACAAGGCATGTCATTATACTTAAACAAAGCGGCGTCAAGCCGTTCAGGGGCGTTTTGCCCCGCCAGGCTCCAATACCCCCTTCATATAGCCCAAAAAGCCGTCATATCCCGAATCCCACAGATAAATGCCATTAAGAATTTTTTGCTTGTCATTCAATCTGTTTTTGCGGATTTGAACGGAGTTGTTCAAAAGCTCGCGCCAATTTATCATCCCATTTTTTACGCGCTCGGCGATTTCCGGGCTGACCACGGCGAGTTGCGTGTCGCTTTCTATTACCTTGAATTTTTCTTTCAGCGATGAAAAGCCCAGATCTTCTTCATATCCCGCCAGCTCTTTATATGCCGAGCTCAACCCGCTCCGCCTTATTTCGTTTTTGATCGCGGTCGTGCACAGATCCGGCGAAATATCCGCGCCGTTACAAAAAAATCTGCGCAACACCTCAACGGCGTCCTTTATGTTTGGATTGCCGGCGAACTCTCCGGAGAGCGCGAACGTCCAAACTTCGGCGCCGCTGTATTTGCCCTCTCGGTCAATGCGGCCCGCCAGCTGCAGCAACGACGCGAGGGATCCGAGCTCGCGGAAGCCCGTCCGGAATGAAATATCAACGCCCGCTTCGACGCACGAGGTCGCGACGAGCGTCCAATTGCCGTCGGCCGCGTTGCCTAAGCGTTCGCGCACGCGCCCCAATGTTTTTTCGCGGTCGGGGGGAGTCAGCGCGGTTGACAAATGCTCAACCTTTTCGCGTCCGAAGCGCGCCTTGAACGCGTGGGCAAGCACGGCGGCGCTATTGACGGTATTGACTATGATGAGCCTCGGCCCGGGGTGCGCGGCCACCCATTCGACTATTTCATCGGCGTCTTTCGGGGACAAGTCGTGGCAATAATTAATTCGCTTGCTCTCATACGCGCTCAGTCGCCGTCTCAGATCCTCGCCTATGATTTCCGGGACTTTCCTCGTTGCGGCATTCTGCGCGATTTCGGGAATTTCCCAGAAACGGCACAGAGAGCCGGAAGCCAAAGCCCAGTAGCAGCCCCATTCTTCGGCGTAAGCATTCATCCATTTCCACGCGAGAGGCAGGAGCTTCGCCGGCAAAGCCGCGTGCGATTCGTCCACAAAAATCGCGCTTCCCGGGAGCTCGTGAAGTTTCCTGAGCGCGGCGGGCTTATTTGACGCGAGCGTTTCAAAAAACGCAACCGCCGTAGTCACTACTATCGGGGCGCGCCAAAGCGCGGTCAGGTGCCGCGCTTCTTCGTCCTCGAAATCGGCGCGATGGTGCAGCGCCGCCACAACATGCTCCGGGTTTTCTCCGGGCAGAGCAAGAGCCTTTCTGTAAACCTTTACTGACTGGTCTATGATATTGGTGAACGGCAGTACGACAAAGATGCGCCTGAGTCCGCGCGCTTGTGCCTGAGCCAATAAATGCGCCATCAGAGCCGTGGTTTTCCCCGATCCCACCGGGCTGTCGCAAAAAGCGATTTTCGCGCTACCGGATATCTCCGAATCCCGGCAGGCGGCGTACATCTCGCCTCGCAGAGCGGCGCGGGCGTCCGCGTCCGGCGTCTTCGAGGCGAGCGTCGCGACATATTCGTTCAACGCGGCGAGGCGCTCGGCGGGGCGCAGCCCGATCGCGGCATCATCGGCGGGACAGTTGCCGTAGTGTCTTGCCGTATCGGTGTGGTCGGCATCCGCAATGCACGATAAAAGCAGGCGCAAGAATACGCTGACGTTTCCGCTTGGCACGGCGGCGGAAATATTGCTTTCAAAGCGCCCCAGCAATTTATCGTGGATTTTAACGTAGCCGTCAAGCAGCCTGTCCGTTTCGTCTATTTCTTCATGAACTCGAAATGCGAGCTTTCCGCGCTTGCTTTCCTCCGAACGGTCGCGGTATCCGGTGTGATGCGCATACACAGTCGCGGCGGCAAACAGATTTTGCCCGCAAAGCAGAGCCGCCCCTGCGTCCTCGTGATGGCGCGGCAGTTTTTGCGCCTTTTCCTTTCCGGACAGGATGGCTTGGTTTTCGGCGTGAAGTTTGCCGAGGTCGTGCCAGAACGCCGATGTCCCGGCCAGCTCCGTCAATGCCCGCCCGTCTTTCGCAGCATAATTGGCCGAGCCTCTCGCGTATTTCAGCGCCAATTCCATAACGCTTTCTACGTGCGACTTGTAAGTCTGCGCTAGAACCGTTCCTCTTGGGCTGTGCGCAAAATACTCCTTCACTGATTCGCCAAATCGACGCAGGACGCGACTTTTGCCGCCAATTCGTCCGGCAGCCCGAGCCTATCCTCATAATCGCCCCACGAGCTCGACGGTTCAAGGCTGTTTATCCCGGCGCGCTTGGGCGTCAGTGCGTCGAGCAACAAATAATCAGGGCAGCTGCCGAGGCTATTCCTGTGCTCAATGTACCATGCGTGGCGGAGCCTGACGTCGGGGCGTATCGCCGATCGGTTGAGGTCGTAGGCATAGGGGATAAGCAGCCGGAGCAGCTCAATATCGTCCGCTGTGCAGCCGCTCTTGCCGGCGTAATTAGGATTCGTAAAAAATGGCATGGCGTACACGCCGTGCTCCACCACGCGGAACGCAAGCGGCGCCATGCCCGCGCTTTTCCCTTCTTGAACGCCGGCCTTGTTGGTGTTGGTCATGCGGGCAATGCTCACGGGCGCGATCGAAACGCCTACGCCAAATTGGACGACGCCGGTCTTGATGAATCCCTTGTCGCCTTTTTCTAAAAAAGTGTTTCCGAATATACGCGCGTCCCAGTATTTTTTTACGAATTCGCTTTCAAGGAACCGGCTCGGCTCTGTGCCCATTTCAGCATTGATAGCCGCAATGGAGCGTCCGCGCGACTCAAGTATGCGGTAGCATTCCGGGTGCGCGGAGTATTTATCCGGCAGCTGCCTGAAAAACGAGCTTGCTCCGTCCTCAATCAAATCGCGGAGCTTGCGCTTGAACGATACAGGCGAAATTTCGCCTATGCCGTTCGGGCGCTGGCGCGGATCCGCCTCTCGATCCGGGTCTCCGTTGGGATTCGAGTTGACCGCCTCTATAACGAGCAACCCTGTGGCGCGCTTGATTTCATTGGCCATTATTGCCCTCTCCTTCTGCAATTATTTTTTCGCTTATTTCGATTCCTTCGTTTGGCTTGTCGCCTTTCGGGAATTCCGCCAGATAGCCGAGGAAAAACTGCGCTTTGTCAAAATCGTCAAAGCGCGCCGGTTCCGTAAGGGTTCCGCCGAGCTCTGTCGATATGCGCTCAAACAATCCCAGAAGCCACCATGCCGTCGAGCTGCGCTTCCCCTGCTCGGTGATGCCCTTGTACCGATAGCTTTTTGCCCACGCAATATATGGGTTCATGCGCGCGCCAAGCTGGGCTATCGCGCTGTGCGGCGCGTCTGACGCCGCCGTGAACATAGAAGCCCCCGCCAGTTGCGGCGGTATGCCGTCGCTCTTATCGCTGCTACGGACGACCTTGCAGTACAGCGCGTGAAGCTCATCCGAGGCCTTTAGCAACTGTCCGGTTAAATACGCCGTGTTTTTCATGTATTCCTCCTTGCGGCAGCGCTCTTTGCCGCCCTTATACAACAAAAGCCCGAGCATGGCCGCGATCTCGGCAATTTTAGCGCCGCGCCCTTTGAGCTTCTCCTTGCTGCAAGCGATTATCCCAGCCGCGTTTGAGACTAGTATGCCGATATAATGCGCCGCGTCGATACTGTCGTTTAACAGCAGCTCAAGCCCCTGATAATGGCGTATGCGCTTGACGGCTGCTTTCTGTTCGCCGTCCCGCTTCCAAATTGCGTTGACGATCCTCGCCGTATCCAGCGGGAACGGCGTGATTTGCTTGCCTGCGGAGATTTTAGGCGTATTGAGGCAGCCGGTTTGCCACTCCTCGGCGGCTCTCATGTAGCTCTCAGGTGCCAGGCTGCGGGTGACAACGACTTCAGAGCGCGCCTTGTCCATTTTGCGAATTGAAAATATGCGTATGTGCTCTGGTTTTTCGGATAATGGCAGGCCTCGATATACATTGGCGAACTGCGCCGCTATCGCCTCAAAAGTTCTGTCCGGCCTGGCGCCTCCCAGCAGTTCCGCATATCCCGCCGCCTCCTCTGCCGCCCTGTCCTGTTTCGGCAATTCCGACGGGTAGGCGAACACGATTTCGTCTTTGTCGGCTTTTACCCATGTTGTGTACTTGTTTTCCGGCCGCGCGAGCCATTCAAGCGCGCTTCTTGCTGAGCTGCGATTTGATTTTGAAATCGGGTAAGACGCGTCGTCGAACCTTCCGAAGCGCTTTTGGCAGGGCTGCCCTCTGAACATTGCGCGCAGTCCCACGCGGCCGAGGCTGCCAAGCGCTACCACAGGCATCAACTCAGATCGCGCGTCGAGCGGTTCTCCGAACGCGTCAAGTTCGCCGGCGCGTTCGGGACATCCGCTTTCGGATTCAGCCGACAGCAGCGCGTCTTTTATCCATTCCGCCATCGGCTCGCTCGCGACGGGATGCTCGAAATCCCACCATTCCGCGAAATCAAGAATAACGGATGCGCTCTTTCCGGCGCGCCATTTTTCAGCGAGCTCTTTGCGGTCGGCCGCAGTGCCGTCGTCTGTCCCCGTGTCCTCAAGATAGTTTTTCAGCACGGCAATAATCTCTTGCCGCGCAATTATGTCGATGAGCTTTGTAACGGAATTTGGGCTGTCGTCCGGTATTTTCCCCAATAGCTCCTGCGCCGTCGCCTTGAGCGAATCGTCTGCTTTTTCGTCGTCGGTGTTTCTGAGATTAAACGCGGGAAACGTTTTCGACGTGCCGCTCCTTTTTCCGTATTTTCGCAGTTTCTCAACGAGTTCCGGCCCCAGCTTGTCTATTCCCGCAATGTCCCCGGACTCCGATATCCATATTCTGTAGCAAGGCGCTTTAGGCAGCTTTTCATAGCCGGCGGGGCTTTTGTCCGGCGCAATGTTCATCTTGCAGAGAGTTTCGGCGAGCGAATGCAATTCATTTATCATCGCGTTCACCACTGCCCGCGAACCGAAGGCGGCCCGCCTCTATCACCGCGTTCTGAGTGTACGCATACGATACCGGCGACTTATATCCGCCTCCGAACACCTCCCTCAGCATAGACGGGATTACGATGTCCGGCGCGGACGACTGCACTCTCGTGTCGCTGCGGAGCGGGCCGAAGTACGATGGCGTAAACTCGCGCCACCCGAGCGCCGGTATGGAGTAGCACTGCCCGCGCTCCAGCCTTCTGCTGAAAATAGCCTGATAGGCGTGTCCGGGCGACGTGGTCTTGGCGTCCCACTCAGCCGCGCTGTCCGGGAGCTTGGATTTGTCCGGGTTTGGCCCGACTTTCGCGTATAGCTTGTAGCACACGTCAATCAGCACCGTGGCGATCAGCTGGTATCCGCTCCCGGTGCCAATGGCTTTGGAACTGCGGAGCGGCCCGCCGTAATTCGTGATATACGAGTGATATTGGATAGGAGCGCACAGCTCGACGCTTTGCGGAATGACCTCGACCGCTGGGCCCCATAGCACAGACTCAAATATCGCCTTTACCGCCGAGTACGTCGGCGCCGGATAGCTGACAGGGCAGTCGCCGGTGTCGGGCCTCGTCCACATCGCCGTGACGCCCGCAATTTCCATCGCGACTGGATATGAGGGCATTGCCTACCTCCTTAAGAATCGTGCCTTACATGTTGTATTTCGTCACAAACTCAATAATTATCTATCTAAGAAAATATTGACTTATTCAGCGTATCACAGTAAAATTTTTATGTCAAGCGTTTTTTGCTTGTGGATTGTAACTTAGACAGCTACTTATCAGAGTTCTGTGAGCGCATTCGCAGACGCCGCCCGACTGTTAAGCGCAGGGGCGGCGTCGTTTGGCTTATTGTGAAATAAAAAGCCGGCAGGCAATGCGGTTAGGGGGCGCATTGATTGGAAAATCGCTTTGAATGGGATGAAAACAAGAACAAAGCCAATATCCGCAAGCATGGCGTGTCTTTTCGGGAAGCGGCCACTGTTTTTTTGGATGAAAACGCTTTGGTCATTAAAGACGACGCGCATTCCGGTGGCGAAGAGCGGTTTATCATCATCGGGTTCAGCGCAAAGCCGCGCCTGCTGGTCGTTTGCCACTGCTTTCGCGAAAGCCCTGCCACCATACGCATAATCTCTGCCCGAAAGGCAGCCGAGCATGAATCAAAATTATATGGAGGCGCGCAATGAAAGACAGCTATGATTTTTCAAGCGGGCGCAAAAACCCGTATGCGAAAAAACTGAAAGAAGAAGGATACGCCATCACGATCCATTACGGCCCCGAGGACATAAAAGAATTGAACGGCGCAAAGGAATGCGAGCCGGCCGCCGACGAAATCGCGGCATTTGAGGAATACCGCGCCGCGAACGCGGCGAAATGACGGCCGCTTCCCCTAACCTCCGACTTATACTCGTGTTCGATTGGGAATTTCGACCGCAATTTGCGGTCGGACAGAGGAAACGAGTATTACTGACTCGCGTTTATGGAAAATTCAAATGCTCGTCAGTGTATACTCGCGAGCGTTGCGATTTGCCCGGCAGCGCAGGCCCGGTGTTGACCAGGGGGGCGCTCCAGCGAGCCGGAATACTGCAGATGCTATCGCTCCCGATTATGTTCAGATTATGGAGTGCCTGCGGATGAAGCGCATCGCGTCGCGGCCTTCGCCGAGACTGTCTATGTTGAGCATGATCACGGCGCGCCCGCGCTTCAGGTCGCCAATATGCTCGTACACGTCCCTCGCGTGGCAGCGGATCATGAGCGGGAGGCTGCCGTGCTCGCCAAAAAGGCG
>JAISFK010000042.1 GCA_031263625.1 Clostridiales bacterium | reverse complement strand
GGTATGGGCAAATGACAGGCGGTTGGTTCAGTCAGGTGGGCGACTGGAGGGAAAAGGCCGACGGGGCGTTTTTTGGCGGAATGGCCGCATTTGCCGACAAGGTGCGGGCCAAGGGCATGAGCTTTGGCGTGTGGATCGAGCCGGAGCGCTTCGCGCGGGGCGCGCCTGCCGTGCAGGCGCATCCGGATTGGTTTTGCCCGAGCGCCGGGGACGGCAGCTTTCTCTATCCGGATCTTGACAATGGCGAAGCGGCCGCGCATGTGTCCGGCATGATTTCCGAAGTCATCGATCGGTACGGGGCCGGCTGGGTGAAAATAGATTTCAACCAGACACTGGGGCCGGATCCCAGGGGGAGGGCGCATATCGGCTACACCGCCCGTCTGCGGCGCATCGCGGACGACCTGCGGGCCAAATACCCGGACGTTGTTTTTGAGTGCTGCGCCGGCGGCGGCTTTCGCCTGGAGGCGGAGTCCCAGCGCTTTTTTGACGTGACGTTCCCCTCCGACAACGTGAACCCCTGCGACCTGCTGCGGATTGGGGAGGGCGCCGCTCTGCGGGCGCTTTCGGGACGAATCCTGCGCTGGTGCTGCCTGAGAGGCGCGCGGCTGCCCAAATATCTGGCCGAAGGAGGCGCCGGCGCGACGCTGGCGCCCCGAAAGGCGCTCTGGGATCAGGCGGAAACCGTGGACGCGGAGTTCGCGCTGAAAGTCTGCCTGCTGGGCCAGCTTTCGTTTTCCGGGGATCTGGCTTCGCTGGACGGGGAGACTAAAGCGAAAATTGCGAAGGCGGTGGATTTCGCGAAAAAGCACAGGCGGTTTGTCCAGAACGGCGTGACGCATCCGCTGACGCCCGCGGCGCCGATAGAGGACAGGAGCGGCTGGAGCGCCGCCTTTGTGAGCGACGCGGACGCGACGGAGGGGATTTTGTACGCCTTTCGGCTGGATTCCCCGGAAGCGGAGCGGGCGTTCGCCCTGCCGCTGGCGGAGTGGGACGGGAGCTATGAGCTGACGGACTACGACACGGGCGAGTCACGCCGCGCTACATGGCGGGCGCTCAGGGAAGCCGGGGCGGCCGTGAGCATACCGGCCAGGATGCGCGGGTCCGTCTGGACGGTGCGCAGGGCAAAGGCGCAGGCGTAGCGGGCGAAAGCAGGCATGGCGGGCGAAAGCGTGGGCATAGCGGACGAAGGCGGGCGAAAGCAGGCATGGCAGGCGATGGCGCAGGCAATCATGCTTCGGCTTTGCTCCAGACTGTTCCAGTCCGCTATGCTTTGCTATGGTCTGCTCCAGGCTGCCATGGCCTGCTCCAGCCCGCTATAGTCCGCTATAGCCTGCCCCAAGTTGCTCCAGTCTGCCCCAGGTTGATCCAGTCTGCCCCAGATCTCGCGTCGTTGATTTTTTCGTGAACAAAAGGGTATAAATAATCATAGGGTGCGCGGCGCGCGCGCGGCGATGGCATGTGCCGGTGGCATGCGTCGATTGCCCGCTTCGCTGCGCCATGCGCGCAGTGTGCGCGTGGCCGCGCAAAAACGAGCAGACGGGAGTGATGGGGTTTTGGGGGTTCAAAGTCCGGGCGCGCCGGAGAGGCGCGGGCGCAAAAATCAAAAGAGGGGTTCGCTGTCCGGCAGTTTCCTCGCGCTATTCATCGCGGGGATGCTGATCAGCATTGTTGTGACAAACGGTTTGTGCTTTTACCAGTTCTACGCCACGTCCGTGGCGGACGGCTACGAGCGGCTGGACAGATCCATGGCGGGCCTTGAGAACCAGATCGGGCTGTACAAAAACAGCGCGGAGTCCCATGTCGGCCTCCTGGTGAGCAACCCGCAGATACGGGCGGCTTTCGTGGCGCGGGACCGCGAGCAGCTGTCGGCGGAGATCAGCGCGCTTCTGCCGAAAATGAATTTGGATTTCATCCAGGTCATCGACCGGGACGGCAGGATGTTCTACCGCTCCAACCAGCCCGGCGTCAACGGCGACGACGTCAGCGGGCAGTCGTCCGTGCGCCAGGCGCTGCAGCTCGGCCAGCTTTCCTCCACCATCGAGGCCGGCGACGCGATGCCCATCTCCGTGATGGCCAGCGCGCCGATGCTCAACGCGCGCAACGAGGTGGTCGCCGTCATCGCCGCCGGCTATGACCTCTGCCTGAACAGCGTCTTTGTCGATTCGCTGAAAGAGATGTACCACACCGACTTCACCATTTTCCGGGGCGACACCCGCGTCGCCACGACGCTGCTGCAGAGCGGCCAGCGCGTGATTGGCACGCAGGCTTCCCCCGCGATCGCGGAGCAGGTTTTCACTAACGGGCAGCGCTATGCGGGGGAGGCCGCCGTGATTGGCCTGCGGTATTATGCCGTCTACGCGCCGCTCGCGAACAGCGATGGGGATGCGCTTGGGATGCTTTTCGCGGGCGTCACGAGGGACAGCGTCGTCGGCAGCAGCTTGCGTATCATGACGATCATCGTCATTATCTCGATTGCGCTGATTCTGCTCATGATCGCCTTCTTCACGCTGTATATCCGCAAAAGCGTTTCGGCGCCGATCAGCCAGGTGGCCTCCGCCCTCGGCGCGATGGCGGACGGCGACTTCACTTTCCGGATTCCGGAGCGGCTGCTCGCGAAGAACAATGAGATCGGCGGGATGTGCCAGACGCTGTCCGTCATGCTGGATTCGCTGTCCGCGCTGATCGGGAATGTCATGGAGATGTCCGAGGACGTGTCCTCCGCGTCCAGGGAGATTTCGGGCGCGAACAAGACGCTGGCGGTTCAGATCACGGACCAGGCTTCGGCGATCCAGGACGTCGCCGTCGCCGCCGCCGACATCGCGCAGCAGACCAAGGCGACCGAGGAAAGCGCGAAGGAAGTCAGCGTGATCGCGAACAATACGAGGACGCTCGCGGAATCCGGCAACCAGTCCATGGGCAAGATGCTGGGCGCCATGAGCCAGATCAACGAGGAATCCGAGAACATTTCCAATATCATCAAGGTCATCGACGACATCGCCTTCCAGACCAACATCCTCGCGCTGAACGCCTCCGTCGAGGCCGCGCGCGCCGGGGCGCACGGCAAGGGCTTCGCGGTTGTGGCCGAGGAGGTGCGGAACCTCGCGGCGCGGAGCGCGGCGGCTGTCAGCGACACAAGCGCGCTGATCCAGCGCTCCAAGGCCCGCGTGAAGGAGGGCGGCGGCATCGCGAAGGAAACGGCGAGCCATCTGTCCGGCATCATGAACGACGCGCAGCAGGTTTCGGCGCGGATAGAGAGCATTTTTAACGAGATGACGCGGCAGGCGGATCGGATTGGCAGCCTGCAAACCAATATAGAGACTATCAACGGCGTCATCCAGTCCAATTCCGCGATCGCGCAGGAAACCTCGGCGTCGGCCGAAACCCTTTTGAACGAGGCCATCAACCTGACCGAGTCCGTCGCGGAGTTCCGCCTGGAGGGCTCCGCGCCCGCCTCCGCGCAAGCGATAGGCTCCGCGCTCGGTTCCGCGCGAGCGGCCGGCTCCGCGGCGCGAGCGCTCGGTTCCGCGCCAGCGCCAGGCTCTGCGGCGAAGCGGCTCGAATGAGGATGAATCGATGAAGATGAAAATAAAGATGAAGACGAAGATGAAGACGAAGATAGAGACGAAGATAGAGACGAAGATAGAGACGAAGATAGAGACGAAGACGGAGGCGGGCGCGCATAGAGGGCGCGGGGCGGGCAGGCCGGGGGCGCCTGAAACGCGTGGTATGCCTGAAACGCTTGGTATGCATGGGCTGCTGGGCAGGCTGAGGATGTCCGGTGCGCCTAGGATGCCGGGCAGGCCAGGGAAGACGGCTAAAGCGGGGAGGGCGGGCTTTTGCGTGGCGGCGCTCCTGCTCTGCTGCGCCTTGGGCCTTTTCGCCTGCGACGGCGGCGGCGCGACCGCGCCCGCGCGGCAGGCGTCGGGCTCGGCCTACGCGGCACCCGCGGCGGCGGTGCAGGCGCCGGAAGACCTGCCGGCCGGCGACGAAATCCTGCGCATCTACTGCTGGAACACGGAATTTCAGGATCGCTTCAACGCCTATTATCTGGAGAGCCTGCCGGCGGCCCTGCGGATCGAATGGGTGATAACCCCAAACGACGGCAACGCCTATCAGAACAGGCTTGACGCGGATCTCGCGGGCAACGCGGACGCGGACGATCCCATTGACATCTTCCTGATCGAGGCGGACTACGCGATGAAGTACGTGGACACGGCGTACACGCTTGACGTCGTAGGCGACGTGGGGCTTTCGGAGGCGGATCTCGCCGATCAGTACGACTACACCAAGCGGATCGCCACGGATTCCGGCGGCAGGCTCAAGGCGGTTTCGTGGCAGGCCACGCCCGGCCTGTTCGCGTATCGCCGGAGCATCGCGAAGGATGTGCTGGGCACGGACGATCCGGAGCAGGTGCAGGCGCTCCTGTCCGACTGGGAAAAGTTCGACGCGGTCGCCGCGCGGATGTCCGAAAAGGGCTACCGGATGCTGAGCGGCTTCGACGACGCCTACCGGGTTTTTTCCAACAATGTCGAGCGCCCCTGGGTTGACGCGAGCAACAGGATTGTGATTGACGACAATCTGATGCGCTGGGTGGAGCAGACCAAGCGCTACACGGAACTGGGCTACCACAACGGGACCCGGCTGTGGGACGCGGCGTGGAGCGCGGATCAGGGGCCGGGCGGGATGGTCTTTGGATTTTTCTACTCCACTTGGGGCATCAATTTCACGCTGCTCGAAAACGCCCTGGCGGATCCGAGCGCGGCGCAGGCCGTCGGCAACGGCATCTTTGGCGACTACGCCGTCTGCGAGGGCCCGCAGCACTATTACTGGGGCGGCACGTGGATCTGCGCCGCGGCCGGCGGCGACAACGTGGACACCGTCCGGGAGGTCATGCATGCGCTCGCGTGCGACGCCGAAATCATGCAGCGGATGACGCGCGATACGGAAGACTACGCCAACAACCGGGCGGCAATGGACGCGATCGCCGGCGACCCGGAATACGGCTCCGCGCTGCTGGGCGGGCAAAACCACATCGCCCTGTTTGCCGACGCGGCCCCCCTCATAGACATGCGAAACGCCGGCCCTTACGATCAGGGCCTGAACGAGAGCTTTCAGGCCGCCATGGTTGAGTACTTTGCCGGGGAGGCCAGCCTGGACGCGGCGCTCAGGAACTTTCGGGCGGACGCGGCGAGGAAGTACCCTGATCTCGCCGCAGGGAGCGGATAAGGCGCACAGGCGCACAGGCATAGGCGCACGGGCATAGGTTATAGGCAGATAGGCAGATTTTTTTGGGCTTTTGGATATTTCTGTTGACATATCGGCACAAATGTTGTAAAACTAATGAAGATGAAGATGAACACAATCGCTTCGCAACTTGCGTGCTCATATGTCCAAGCCTTTGATTTGTGGGCACCGACGATGGGCGCCGTAGTTAGGGCGCATGGCAGTGCAGATGATTATACTTTTTTGCACGGTTGCTAATGTCTATATATTGCGTTTCCCTCTTTACTAAATCCGCTACCAGCAGTGTGCTGGCGGCGATTTTTTTTTGTGCAGATAAGTATGCTTATCTGCACTGGGCTGGTTTGCGGCGGGATGGCTTTGAGGCCTGCTCGGAGGTTTGGGATGATGAATGGGGGACAGACATAGAGTATGGCTAGAGGAGGTGGTGCGTTTGGCCTGACACAGCGCGACCTGGGAAATTGGGATGTGAGGACGGTCATAAGTTTGAATGAGAAAAGGAGCTGATTACTTGTCCAGAAATGCAAAAAGATTACTCTCGTATTTTATGTGCCTCGCGATGCTGCTTGTCGCGGCGCTGCCCGCGCTGCCAGCCTATGCCGAGGCGAAAGCCACAGACGGCGCGGCGGTTGCGGCCGATGGCGCGCTGAGCGCCGAAGCGGCGGTTGCGGCGGATCAGGCGCCCGTCGCGGACGCCGATGCGGCAGAAAAGCCGGCCAATGAAACTCCGCAGGAACCCGGCGCAGAAGCGGCGCCGATCGCGGAGGGCGGCGACGAGGCCGCCGAGGCGGCGCTTGAACCCGAAGCGGCGCCGGAGGCCGAGCCGGAGCTTGAACCTGCGGCCGAGCTGGTTCCGCTGGCATGGGATGCCGTAGCACCGGAGCTGACGGTCGAGGTGTCATGGGGCGTGCAGATATCGATCGCGCACCCGTCGCTGAACGACGAGGGCGTTCAGGTGTTCTACACGAACGACGGAACCGACCCCACAGATAGCAGCACTCGCGAGGAAGTGATACCTTTCACCTATCCGGGCGCTGGCACGTTCTGGTCGATAAGCGCAGGCTGGGGCGGCCCGCCGTTGGCATACGGCGTGTATAGGGCTGTGGTAGTCCTCGACGGCCAGCTGTCGGCTGTTGGCCAGTGCGCGTATAACCCGGCGCCGCCCGTGACGACGTTTACCTCGGGCGTGTACAAAACTCTGTCGGAGGTGTCGCTGGCGGCGCCGGGCGGCGCGGCCGGCACTATCTATTACACGTCAGGAACCGCTGACATCGACGCGGACGGGGCGCCCAAGCCAGGCGAAGTGGCCGGCATCGCCGATCCCAGCGACCAATCCGCGCTATACAGTGCGCCTATCTCTGTTGCTGGCGCCGACGCAGACACGGCATTCGTCGTCAAGGCCAAGTTTTACGTGGGCGGCCTGGCGAGCGACACGCTCATTGTCTGGTACACGATAGACTCGTCACTGCCGTCGCTTGCGGACGTGAGCGACACGAACACGCAGGCCGAAATAGACGCAAAAATCAGCGATGTTATAGCCGCAATGAGCATCGACGAGCTTATCAGTATGACGGCGGGCATCGGCATGAATCCCGGCATCGCCATCAACCCCGGCGTAGCGGGCGGCACTACTGCCATCCCGCGCCTGGGCATACCCTCGACGTTGCTGTCGGACGGCCCGGCGGGCGTGCGCATGGCGCGCAACGCCACCGTGTGGATGTCGCCCACGGGGCTCGCGTCCACCTGGGACGTTGATGCCATGGAGGAAGTCGCGGCGCGCGTCGCGGCCGAGGGCAGGCACTACGCCGTGGACATCATGCTCGCTCCGGCGCTGAACATCCAGCGCAACCCGCTGGGCGGGCGCGACTTTGAGTACTATTCCGAAGATCCGGTCATAGCGGGCGAGACGGCGGCCGCGTACACGCGCGCGCTGCAGGCCGCCGGGCTGGGCGTTTCGCTGAAGCACTACGCTGCGAACAACCAGGAGAACTTCCGCAGCGGCGGCGAAACTGTCGTGTCGGAGCGCGCCCTGCGGGAGATCTACCTCGCGGGCTTTGAGCGCGCGGTGCAGGAGGACCCGTGGACGGTCATGAGCTCGTACAACCGCGTCAACTCCATTTACGCGGCGTCAAACGAGTGGCTGCTCACGGACATGCTGCGCGAGGCGTTTGGCTTCAAGGGCTATGTCATGACCGACTGGATGGGCGGCAACAACGGGCCGCAGTCCATGGTCGCGCAGAACGACATGTGGCAGCCCATGGGAGCGGAGGCCGCTATCAATGCATGGTTGCAGGATCCGAGCGCGTCCGACGCGGAGAAGGCTCAGCGGCTCGCGCTTGTGAAGCGCAACGTCGCCAACATACTGCGCGTAGTCATTAAGACGCCGGTGTTCAATGGCGATTATGCCACGCTGGATACAGTCACAATCGATCAAAACAGCGCGGATTTTTACACTTCCGTTGTCAACACCGCTTCCGCGCCTATCAACCAGAAGACAGCCGCAGAGGGCATGGTGCTGCTCAAGAACGACGGCGCCCTGCCTTTCAGCGGCGTGAGCAACATCGCCCTGATCACGAGCGACGTGGCGAGGGTCGCGGCTACTGGGGCTGGCGGCATGTTCGGCATAGGCGGCGCGTCGGCTACGGCCGATCTCGTAATCGAGGGCGGCGGTAGCGCCCAAGTCACATGGGACAACACCGTGGTGAAATCGCTTGCGAGTGTGCTCACGACAGCTGGCTACGCCGTCAATTCGGCAGTGGACGCGGACGTCGTTTCGAGCGCCGTAGCGTCCGCAGCGGTAGCCGCTTCCAACAACGACATAGGCATCATGATCATATCGCGCACGTCGAGCGAGGGCGCGGACAACGCGCGATCGTCGTTCGACCTGTCGGCCACGGAACAGACGGTGCTTGAGGCATACGGGAGCGCGTTCAAGGCCGAAGACAAGAAATTTGTCGTGCTGATCAACGCGGGCGCGTCGATCAACGTGCAGCAGATCAACGAATACGCGGACGCCGCGCTCGTGGTCTACCTGCCCGGCTCGGCCGGAGCGGAGGCCAT
>JAISFK010000023.1 GCA_031263625.1 Clostridiales bacterium | reverse complement strand
CTCGCTGGTAAAAATGTTTATTTTTATTAATAACTATTATCGTTATCAATGTAATAGTTATATCATGCCTGCCGCCGTTATGCAAGCCTTTTAACAGAAAATTCATTATCGCCGCACAGGCGCTCGCACAGGCCCGCCAAACAGGCGTCCGCGCTGGCCCGCTGCACAGACCCGCCGCACAAGCGCCGCGCTGGCTCGTTGCACAGGCGTCGCGCTTCGGCCCAGCAAGCTCTGCCGCGCTGCGGCTCAGCGCCTGCGCGCCGGCAGCTGCTGCTCGTTGCTTGGCGGTTGCTCGCTACTGGGTGGCTATTCGCTGCTTGGCGGTTGCCCGCTACTGGGTGGCTGCTCGCTACTTGGCGGCTGCTCGCTGCCGGGCAACGGCTGCCCACCCTCAGCTTTCCACCGCGCAAACAGGCCGGCGAGCCCTTCCTCCAGCGATGCCTGCGCGAAGGCAACGTCCGCTATGCCGCCCATCTCCGACAGCTCGCGAAGAAGCCTGTTCGTGTCCTCGTATCCGATCTCCCTGCGCGCGCCGTCGATGAAGCTGACGGTCGCCCGCTTCGTGCAGCCGAGCTCCCTGCGCAGCTCGGCAAAGCCACCGTCGTAGGCAATCCTGCCGTTGGAGATCAGCAGGATCCGCCGCGCCATCTCCTCCAGGTCGTCCATGTCGTGGCTGGTGACTACAATCGTCGTGCCCGCGCTTTCGTTCAGGCGCTTGAGAAACCCTATCATCCGGCGCTTCGCCATGACGTCGAGCCCCAGCGTCGGCTCGTCAAGCAGAATGAGCTCCGGGCTGTGCAGCAGCAGCATCGCGAGGTCGGCCCTCATGCGCTGGCCGAGGCTCAGCTCGCGCGCAAATGTTTTGAGCAGGCCGCCGATGTCCAGCAACTCCGACGCCATCACCAGATTCTCCCGATATAGCCTGTCCGGGATGCCCCACACGACCTTCTTCCACTCGAAGCTCTGGATGACAGGGTGATCCCACCAAAGCTCCGTGCGGTTGCCGAACAGGACGCCTATGCGCGACATGATGGCGCGGCGCTGCTTTTGCGGCGACATCGACAAGACCGATATGTCGCCGGACGTCGGCCGCAACATGCCCGACAGCAGCTTCATCGTCGTGCTCTTGCCCGCGCCGTTCGGCCCCGCATACGCGACAAACTCGCCCTTCCCTATCTCGAACGACACGTCGCTGAGCGCCGTGACGGCGCGCTTTTCCGGCTTCAGCAGGTTTCTGAGGACGTCTTTGCCGGAGTTGCCGCGCTGCCACTGCTCGAACACTTTCGTGACGCGGCGAACGCTGATGGCGCTAACAGAGCTACTGGCGCTAACGGCACTAACAGGGTTAACAGTGCTAACAGGGCCAACGGCGCTAGTAGAGCCAGCGGCGCTGACGGCGCCAACGGTGCCAACGGTGCTAACAGAGCCAACGGTGCTAACAGAGCCAACTGCGCTAACAGGGCCAACGGCGGCGCTAACGGCGGAAGCCGTGGGGAACATATCTGTTTGATCCTTTCCTGGCATAGTGATCAAGTCCTTTCCTGAAAACAAGATTCGCCGCGAGCGAGGCAAGCAGCGCGAAAGCCATAGGGTAATACGCCGCCATGCCGAGCGGCGGCCTGCCCAAGAGGCACAGCGACGGGAACCACGCCATCAGCCCCTCCGGCATGATTGTCAGCAGCGGGATCTGGACAAACCGCGGCATCCCGGACAGCGGGAACGTGCTTAAAATCCATGTCCCCTCAATGGCGTCGCTTGATATTTCCTCGGCGGCGGCCGGCGCGTAAAACGCCGCGCTCGAAACGAGGTACGACCGCGCGACGATGATCGCCATCGTTGCGAGCAAGTAGGCGGCGAGCGCGGCGAGCCACGGAAGCGTGATCCGCAGGCCCAGCCTGCCCGCCGCCACGGCCAGCAGCGCGGCGCCGGCGATCAGGTTGCTCCCGCCAGTGAACGGCGCGAAGCCGCTGGTCGCGAGCTGGACGCCGAGCGGCAGGGGCTGGACGAGCAGGTGCTCAAGTTGGCCGCGCCCAATGATGCGGCTGACATGGATGTTGTTGCCGGCGCCAAACAGCGTGAAAATACCCGTCACCATCGTGGAGTAAGCCATCATGAGCAGCGTCTCGTCTGCGCTCATGCCGCCTATTCCGTCAAAGCGCGACGCGATCAGGAACACCCCCGACACCGTGGCCGCGTTGTTGACCACGTCGCCGCATATGCCGAGCGCGGCGTATTTCGTGTCGCGCAGCAGCCATGCCAGATCCATTTTGGCCGATATGGCCAACAGCCCAAAAACCCGCGCGATCGCCCGCCAGGCAAGCCTGAGCGCTTTCCATATCCTATTGTTGCTGCTGCTGTCGCCATTGCTATTGATATTGTTATTGCTGTTGCTGCTGTTGCTGTTGCTGTTGATATTTCCATTTCCATTGCCATTGCTATTGCTGTTGATATTGTTATCCGCCATAGCTCACCATGCCCTCCTGCGACTTTTTCCACGCGAGCATCGCGAGCGGCCACAAGATCGCGTTCCACGCGAGCTGCAGCGCTATGGTTTCGGCGGCGTCCGCCGCGCCGGCGAAAATGGACAGCGGCGCCCCGCCAAGGCTGGCGAAAGGCTGGTACTTCATCGCCTCGGACAGCCCGAACGGCAGCAGGCGGATGGGAATTACCGTGCCGGAGAGCACCGCCGCGACCGCCACGCGCATGCGATCGATCAGCCAGTTCATGCTGCGCAGCCTAATCGACAGGCAGGCGAACAGAAAATCCACGGCAAAGCCGAGCGATATGCAGAGCAGCAGGCTCGCCGGAAACAGCGGCGAGGCGGGGACGAGGCTCACGCCGAGCAACGGCGCGGCCGCCGCCATCGGCAGCGAAAACAGCAACAGCGCCGGCAGCCAGCCGCCGGCTGTCTGAGCGGCAAGCTGGCCGAGCACGGGCATCGGGCGCCCGTAAAGCTTCAGCAGCACGCCCTCGGAGAGCCAGCCGGACGCAGCGGTCCTGACAAAGAGCATGTCGGCCAGAAGCGCACTGGCGTATGTGTACGCCAGCATCTGCTCAAGGCTCATGCCGACCTCAGCGCCGGAGGACATGGCCGCCCGCCACAGATACATCAGCGGGACGAGCGTGACAGCCTTGATGGCGAGTCCGGGGAGCAGATAGGCGACGCCGCCGTTTGTCCGTCCGAACGCGGACATGATGGCTGTTTTAATGTATTTGTTCATTTGTTCACGCACTCTCCTTGCAATCAAAATTGGGCACGATTGGGCGCAATCCGGCGCATTTGGCAAAATTGAACGCAAAAATGCCCGCGGCAGCCGTTTATGGCGCCCGGGCATCTCAAAACACGCGAACAGTCCGGCTAGTCAGGCCGGGCGGCTTTGAGGCGAGAGGCAGCCAATAACGCGGCAAAAATGGGCGCAGTCATAGCGCAAAAAGCCAAAAACGGCGCAAATGACCGGCAAAAGGGCGCAACGCGCCCGCGCGGCCGCATTTTTGAACGCAAAGCCGTTGACCGGCTCGCAGCTTGCGAACACATCCCCGCCACTGCAAAAAAACGTTATATTCATGTCTCTCACCACCTTTCTCCCGTTATTTCCGGCTTTTATGCCGTTATTTCCAGCTTTTATGCCGGAATCCATTTCCATGCTCGCACTGTATGCTGGCGAGCATTTGAATCTTCCATAAACGCGAGTCAGTAATACTCGTTTCATCTGTCCGACCGCAAATGCGGTCGGTATTTCAAATCGATCGCGAGTATAGCACACGCCCGCCATTCACGTCAAGCGGAGCGAGGCCACGAGCAATTCGAGCGCCGCGTCTTTGTCCAGCCTGCCGCTCTTGACGGCCAAATCTTGATTATAGCACTTTTTCATCGCGTCGTCAAGGGAAGCAGGTTGACAGCGCCTGCACTGCCGCCACAGTATCTTCGCCCTGTACGGGTTCAGCTTCATCAGCTCCGTTATCTCGCCGAGCTGCATGCCGCGCAGCGACATGGCCTTCATGTGCCTCAGCAGCGCCAGGTGGCCCGACAGCATGCTCATTATCCTGATGGCCGGCTCTTTTTGCTCCGCGAGCGCGCGCAGCTCGGCCATGGCTTTCAGCTTTTGGCCGGCCACGACAGCGTCCATGAGGTCAAATATCCTGGCTTTCAGCGAAAACGAGCACACCGCCGCTATGTCGCCCATCGTAATGCGGCTTCTCTCGCCCATGAACATCAGCAGCTTGTCCAGCTCGGACTTTATGGCCGTCATGTCGTCTTCCGACTTCTCCATGAAATAGGCTTGCGCGCCGCGCTCGAACCGCTTGCCGCTGCGCTCCGCGATGTTCGCGACCCACCGCTCAAGCTCCGGCGGCTTTTGAAGCGGGAACTCGACGGCGAGCCCGGCTTTCGATATCAGGCTGTACAGCTTCAGGCGCTTGTCAACGTCCTTTTCCACGATGAGCAGGCATGTCGTGTCCGGTAGCTCGGACACTATCGCTTCAAATGTGATCGCGCCGGGCCTGGCCGCGCCTTTCGCGGCGGCCCCCGCCGAGCCGCGCGCACGGGCAGATGCGCCTGCAGGCTTCTTCGCGGCGCGGGCGCCGCCGGCGATGCCGCCACCGCTCCCATACGCCGAGCCAGGGCCGGCGACATTGGCGACAGCGCTGTTGCCAGCGTCGCCAGCGGCAACGGCGCCGCCGCCGTAACCGCCGGCGCTGCCGCCTCCCCCGCTGCTGCCGCCCCCCCCGTCGCCACTTTCGCCGTTCTCGCCGCTCTCGGACTCGTCGCCGGCCTGATCGCCCCCGCCGACCTGATCTCCCCCGCCGGCCCTGGCGCGCTGCGACGGCTTCAGCAATCCCGAATCCTTCAGCACGACCATGCGCCTGTCCCCGAACAGCGGATACGCCTGGCAGGCTTCGTAGACGCTCTCCAGATCCGGCCTGCCCTCAAAAACAGTGAGCGACACGGTTTTCGCGAACTCGCTGACGGCCCTTTTCTCTATCTCTCCGGCGTAGTGCCGAGCCAGATAGGCTTCAGGGCCGTAAAACAGATACAGGCGCCGAATGGTGTTTTCTTTAAGCTCCCTTTTCAGCACGTCCAGGCTCATGCATGAGAACGTTCCTTTTCAAGTTTTGGCGCAAATCCGGCGCGGCGCGGGCAGTATGCGTAGCGCAGGCGGCACGGGCGGCGCGCGCGGCGCGGACTGCGCACAGCAGGCACGGTGCGCCGCGGCCGCCCGCCATGGCAAAGCCGGCTGCGGCGCCGGGGTCGGCTGCGGCAGCGACTGCGCATAGCGGGCTCCGCGCGCGCTAAGCGCTGCCAGCGTTCCATTCGCTCCGTCCGCGCGCTGCGGCGGCCCGCCGCACATCGGAGATCCGCTGCGGCGCGATCAGCATTGCCAGCGCACCGCACCGCCGCAGATGCTCGCTCCGGCGTTGCGGCCGCTCGCTGGAGCGCTACAACTGCCTGCTATAGCAGGACTCGCTGCGCCGCAGCCGCCTGCTATGGCAGGGCCGGCTGCGGCGTCTGCCACATATAGCCGTTTGCATCATCATTATAGCACTTTATCTCCATATTGCCATCCCTGCCGCCGCGAACCGTTATCATGCCGTCGCTGTCCGTCCGCAGGATCCGCGCGCCGCTGTCCCGATAGCGCTCTATCGCCTCCGCCGACGGGTGCCCGTAGCTGTTCTTCCCCACCCCGAACACGGCGGCGCCCGCGCTGACGGCGCCCAAAAACGCGCCACCGCTGGAATAGCGCGAGCCGTGGTGCGGGACGCTGATAATCTGCGCGCTCACGTCCGCGCCGCTCCGCATGATGCGCTCCTCCGTCTTGAAGCCTATGTCGCCGCAGAACAGCGCCTTAAAGTCCCCAAACACGACCCTGACGACCAGCGAGCGATCATTCAGCGACAGCCCGGCCTGCCCCGGCAGCGCGTCCGGCGATTTGACCTCCACCAGCGCCGAGCCGCCGACGGACAGGGCGCCACCCGCGCGGCACTCGATTATCTCAACGCGTTTTTGCCGCGCAAGTTCCAGCAGCTCCCCAAGGTTCTCGTCCTCCGTGCCGGAAACCAGCATCTTGCCCACGTCCATCTCGGACAGCAGCTTCCAGAAGCCCTGCATGTGGTCGGAATCGCCGTGCGTCGCGACCGCCAGATCTATCTTGCGCACGCCGCGCCCCAGGAGGTATTCGTAGAGCCTGCTCTCGCTTGCGGCGTCGCCCTCGTCTATCTGGTATTCCGCCTTTCCCCCCGCGTCCACCACAATGTCGTACTTGCCCTCTATGTTTATGTACGCGGCGTTTGCGTTGCCGACGTCCAGATAGACAATCTCCATGGCCGGAGGCGCGCCAAAGCCGGGCCATGGCGCAAGCGCCGCGCCAGCTGCCAGAATCGCCGCCAGCATGGCCGCAATGCGCCTTGCGCGCGCGGACAGGCCGCCGCCCGCAAGGCCAGAGCCGCTGCCCGCCTGCGCGCCCGCTCCATCCTGCGCGCCCGATCCGCCCGCCCCTGTGCCGCTGCTTGCCCCCGCTCCGCCGCTCGCCCCCGCCCCTGTGCCGTTGCTTGCCCCCGCGCCATTCCCTGCCCCCGATCCGCCGTTAGCCCCCGCTCCACTAGCCCCCTCTGCTCCCCTGCCCACCTCCGCGCCACTCCCCGCCCCCACCCCGCCATCGTCCTCCGCGCCTGCGCCATCGGCAGGCTCAGTCCGGCGCCCGCCAAAAAACACAATGGCCAGCAGCGCGTAGTACGCCGCGAAAAATACCATGCCCGGAGTCCCGACGCTGACGGCCGAGAACGGCAGCGCGGCCACCCACTCCGGGATCTTCCGCAACGGTGCCATGACGCACAAGAGCAAGTACGCGGGATACGCCGCCGCCGCGACGGACACGGCGCCTAAAATGGACACGGCCCAGCCTATGGCCATCGCGGTGCCAATCAGCGGCGACACGGCGATGTTGGCCGGTATGGAGAATGGCTGGAAGCTGTTGAAAAGCGCTGCCTGAACCGGGAACACGCCCAGCTGCGCCGCAGCGGACGCGGCGAAAACCGACTTTACGGACTTGGGGGCCGGAATCCCCGATATGCCCCCCCCGATTTTGCGCGCGAGCAGGATGATGGACAGCGTGGCGGCATACGACAGCTGAAAGCCCGCGTTGAACACGAGCAGCGGGTTGAAGGCCAGCAGGGCGCACATGGACGCGCCGACGGCGTTCAGGCTGTCAAAGTCCCTCTTGACGGCCTTCGCCGCCACCGCTATGCCAAATGTCAGCGCCGCCCTCACGACGGACGCCGAAAAACCCGCAATGAAGACGAAGGCTATGACAGCGAGCAACGAGGCGAGCCGCGCGCGGCCTATTCCCAGGCCGGCCTTCCTGAACAGCGCCAGCACCATGCCGCCGAGCATGGCGACGTGCAGCCCTGACACGGACATGATGTGCAGTATGCCCGCGTCCATGAAGCTCTGCCTGTCGCGCTCTTCGACGCCGTCCTTTTTGCCCAGGAGGATCGCCGTTATCAGCGCCGCCTCCCGCTCCGGCAGGAGCTCGCAAAACAGCGCCTCGATCCCGTCGCGCAGGGCAATGCCCGCGCCTATCGGGAAAAACGGGCCGGAGCTGCCCGCCGCGCTTATCTTGCCGGGGTCGATGTAAAAAAGCGCGCTGATGTTCCTCGCGTACAGGTACATCCGATAGTCGAACAGAAATTCATTTTGCTGTGCGCCGGGCTTTGCGAGGGTGCCCTCCATTCTCAGGACGCTGCCGTATCGGAACGCCTCCCTCCATTCTGCCGGCACGGCGGCACCAGGCGATGTCGCGGCGCCCGGCAACGCCGCAGCCTGCGCCGCGCCCGCCTCTCCGGCGAGCGCCCCGCCGCCCGCAACAGCGGCTTCTCCCGCCGCCCCGGCGAGCGCCCCATCGCCTGCGGCCGCAAATTCGCCTCCCGCTTTGGCAGGCGCCGCGCCGCTCACAGCTACGGCTTCTCCCGCCGCTCCGGCAGGCTCCGGCACTTCGAGGGACAGCAACAGCCTGCCCCGCGCGCCGGCTCCGGCGCTGCTTCCAGCGCCGGCCCTGCCTGAACCGCCCGCCTCCGCGCCTGCTCCATCGACGTCCGGCGCCGCGTTTGCCGCGCCCCGCGCGTCGGAAACGCCAAATTCGTCTGCAGCGCCCTTCGCACCGTAAACACCAAATTCGCCTGTTGCGCCATTCGCACCGGAAACGCCAGATTCATCTGCTACGTCTCGCGCACTGTCAGCGGAAGATTCGCCTGTTGCGCCCCATGCGCCGGCAGCGCCGGACTCGCCTGCGGCGGCAATCCCGCCTGCCGCGCTCTTGGGCTGGATGTCGAGCGCAACCGCCTCAACGCGAAGCTTCCCGTCTTTCCATTCGACTGGCGACGCCACCTTGCACAGCACAACCGCCTTTTGCCCGTCAAACTCCGAAAAGCGCGCGTCATGCCCCTTCCATGCTCGCACGCAGTACGCATGGCCCAGCACGGCGAGCGCGCACGAGAGCGTCGCCACGGCAATGTCCGCGACCGCCGGCCCAAATAGCCTCTTTGCGCCCACAAAAGCGGCCTTCGCGGCATTTTGCTCCGCGTCCGGCGCAACGTCCGGCGCAACTGGCGCAATGTCCGGCGCGGGCATGGGCGCAAACGGCGCAAAGGGCGCGGCCGGCGACCCATGCGCCCTGCCCGCAAAGCAGCGCCACAGTGCATAGGCGGCATTGAACAGCAACACCGCGACAAAAAGGGCTTGCGCGCTCAGCCTGGGCCTAATCCCGGCAGACAGCATGCCCAGCGACATCGAGGCTGCCATGGCGAATATGGGATGTTTGCTCAAAGCGCCTCCCGGCAAACGTGATGCCACAATTTTACCATATAATGGATTATTTGGCAATATATTGCCGGACAATTTGCGGAAATATCCTGCATGCAAAAAAAGCACGCGAAAAAAAGCATGCGAAAAAAGCCCCGCAACAAATGCGGAGCTTATATTATTTGCAGGACCTATATTATTTGAGATAGCGCCTGGCGCCAGCGTAGCGGGTGGCATACGAGCCGGAGTTCAGGTTGCTGATGGTGACGCCGCGCCCGCCCCCGCCCGAGGACGAATGGATGAAATTGCCGTTCC
>JAISFK010000442.1 GCA_031263625.1 Clostridiales bacterium | reverse complement strand
CTGATCCACGGCATCGGCGGCAAGAGCTGGCCGGACATAAAGAAGCGCGAGATTCTGAAGGAATACGAAAAATTCCGCGACGAGGGGCTGATAAACGCCATAGCGTTTTCATACCACGGCGGCTACGAGGACTTCGAGGACGTGCTCATGTCCTACGGCTGGGACATGTGCCAGGTTCAGCACAACTTCCTCGACACGGACAGGGAAGTGACGGCGAAGGGCATCGAGCTGGCGGGCAGGCACGGCGCCGCGCTCGTCGTCATGGAGCCGCTGCGCGGGGGCGGGCTGGCCAGCGGCACGTCGGCCGTGAACGAGATCTACGCGGGGGCGCCCGTCGCGCGCTCGCCCGTCGAATGGGCTTTTCGGTACGTGTCCAACTTTCCGCAGGTGAGCACGATCCTGAGCGGAATGAGCACGCTCGAGCAGCTGAAGGAGAACATAGAGCTTTTCTCGACGGAGGACATGGCGGCGGGCTGCCTGTCGGACGGCGACCTCGCCATGCTCGCCCGCGTGAAGAGCACATACGAGGCCGCGGCGGCGATCCCATGCACGGCCTGCGAATACTGCCTGCCGTGCCCGAGCGGCGTGCAGATACCGGCCGTGTTCCAGCGCTACAACACGGGCGCGATGTTCGAGAATTTCGAGCCGGCGCGGCGCGCGTACATGTTTCTCACGCGGGCCGGCGGCGATGCGTCCAACTGCGCCGAGTGCGGCGCGTGCGAGGCAAAGTGCCCGCAGGGCATAGGGATCGTGGCGCAGCTGAAAGCCGCGCACGAAACGCTCAAAGGCTGGGTGGAAGCCTGATGGGGCGCGACGGAGGCAGATGCGAAAACGACGATAGGCGCGGCGACGGCGGCAACTATGGCAGCGACGGCAATGGCGGCTGCGGCTGCGGCGGTAATGGCAGATACGGCGACGGCGGCAACTATGGCGATGGCATACGCGATGACGGCAGATGTGGCGACAGCATACACGGCGACGGCGGCGGATATGGCAAGGGCGACTTCACGCTGCCGGGCGAGTCCGGCTATGAGGCGCTGACGCTGGCGCTGGCCGAAAAGTGGGGCGCGGACGTGATCCGGGACAGCGACGGCACGAAGCTGTCGGCCGAGCTGCTCGCGTCTGGATACGGCATATACTCCACCGTGTGCGTCATACGCGACCATAACGACTGGGCGAGGCGCAACCCCGGCAAGCTTCAGCAGGCCGTGCTCTGCACGCCGCCCGAAACCTGCGCCGGGGGCGGCGAGCTGGCCGTTCGCCTCATGGCGCCGTTTTTTGGCGGCCAGTTCGCGCTGAACGACTCGCCGGAGTCCATCGCCCGATGGCAGGTGTACGACAGAACGCGCAACGCCGAGCTGCCGAGGGAGCGGTGGAGCTACGCGGGCGGCGGCGAGGTGAGGATTCGCGGCGAGCGCTGGCACAGGTACTCGGTCAATTTTTTCGCGTGGCGCGTGTGGGAGGAGATCAGCATGTACAACCACACGACGAACGGCTGGACGTCCGAGCATCTCATGCAGATCGATCCCGTCTACCCGGAGACGCGCGAGTACCTGCGCTCCTGGATGCGGGCCTGGTGCCTGGCGCACGAAAACGCGGACGTCGTGCGCTTCACGTCGATGTTTTACAATTTCGTGTGGATATGGGGCGGCAGCCCGCGCAACAGGCACCTGTTCTCGGACTGGTCGTCATACGACTTCACGGCCAGCCCGCTGGCGATGGAGCTGTTCGAGCGGGAATACGGCTACCCGCTCGCCTTGGAGGACTTTGCCAACAAGGGCCTGCTCCGCTCCGGGCACACCGTCCCCGACCGAAAGAAGCTCGACTGGATGGCGTTCGTGAACGGGCTCGTGATCGGCGCGGGGCGCGAGCTCGTTGACATTGTCCACTCGTTCGGCAAAAAGGCGTATGTGTTTTACGACGACAGCTGGATCGGCGTCGAGCCGACAAATGGCCGGTTTGCCGAATTTGGCTTCGACGGCGTCATCAAATGCGTGTTCTCCGGCTTTGAAACGCGGCTCTGCGCGCTGCCGCCGTGCCGCGCGCACGAAATCCGGCTCCACCCGTACCTGTTCCCCGTCGGCCTGGGCGGTGCGCCGACGTTCGCGCCCGGCGGCGATCCCGCCGCGGACGCGAGGCGCTACTGGGCGAACGTGCGGCGCGCCCTGATGCGCCAGCCCGTGGACAGGATCGGCCTCGGCGGCTACCTGCACCTCACGGAGGCTTTCCCCGATTTTCAGGAGTGCATCGCGGGCATAGCCCGCGAGTTTCGGGCCATAAAGGCGCTGCACGGGGGCGGCGCCCCGCGAGTGCTCAGGCCCAAGGTTGCGGTTCTGCACGCATGGGGCGCTCTGCGCCCGTGGACGCTGTCGGGCCACTTCCACGAAACCGACTCCCACGCGCTCATCCATGTCAACGAGTGCCTGGCCGGCCTGCCCTTTGACGTCAGCTTCATAAGCTTCGACGACATTCGCGGCAGCCGCGAAGCGCATGGCGAGTTGTCTGGCGAGGCGTCCGGCGAATTGTCCGGCGCGCTGGACGGCGAGTTGCCCGGCGCGCTGGCCGGCGGCCATGCGGGCGGCGGCGCAGGCGGCTCGCAGCCGTTTGGCTCGCAGCCGCTCGGTGCGCAGCCGCACGCCTCGCGGCAGGCTGGCCTGGGGCGGTTGGCCGGCATTGACGTCATAATCAACGCGGGCTGCAAAAACAGCGCCTGGAGCGGCGGCGAGCTGTGGGACGACGGCGCGGTGCTCGCGCTGACCGAATGGGCGCATGAAGGCGGCGTGTTCATCGGGATCGGCGAGCCGTCGGCTCTGGACGGCTACGACACCGCGCTGCGCATGTCGCACGTGCTCGGCGTGGACATAGACGACGGGCGCTACGCCTGCCACGGGCGCTGGAGCTATGAGGTCCGCGCGCCGCAAGGGCTTTTGCCGGACGGCGCCGAGTTCTCGCCGCCGCCGGGGCAGGGCGTCCTGCTGCGGGGCGAGGACGTGTCCGTGTACGCCGAGCGCGACGGCGCGCCCGCGCTGACCAGCCACCGCTTCGGCAGGGGCGCCGGCATTTACGCGACCGGGCTGCCATACTGCGGCGCGAACGCCAGGGCGCTACAAAACATCATCCTGCATGCGTCCGGCCTGCCGCTCGAACAGGAGGGCGTGACCGACAACCCGCAGACGGAGTGCGCGCTGTACGGCGAAAGCGGCCGCGTGGCCGTCGCGAACAGCAGCGGCGAGCCCCAGCGCGCAACTGTGCTGCTTCCCGGCGGCCGCCGCGCGGCGTTTGAGCTGGGGCCGTATGAAATGGCGATCGCATAACCTGCGCCAGCGCACACGGGCGCGCAGTCGCGCGAGCGCATGGGCGCGGCAAGGCGACTCCCTGTGCGGCAGGGCGGCCGCTGAACTCGGCAGCTCGCGGCGCGGCGGCGCACTGGATCGGCAGCGCACTGGGTCGGCGGCGAAACAATTCAAAACGGAGGTGTGTTCGGGCGGCGGTCCCGAATGTCGGCTATGGCAGAAGAAACAGGCAAGAAAATCATGTGGAAAGACAGGAAAAGGACGCTGTTCGGGTTGCCGTGGTCGTTCACGAAATACAGCCTGACAGAGGAAAAGCTGTACCTCTCGCGCGGCTTTTTCACGTCCACGGAGGACGAGATCAGGCTGTACCGCGTCCTGGATCTCACGCTGCGCCGCACGCTCGGCGAGAAGCTGTGGGGGCTGGGCACGATACATGTGT
>JAISFK010000358.1 GCA_031263625.1 Clostridiales bacterium | reverse complement strand
CATAGTTCTCCTCATAGTTCTCCTCCTGATCCTGCCCTCTCGCAGGTATTACTGTAGGTTATTGTAGGTATTATATCGCATGGCAATAGACTTGTCTGCAAGCCAATAAAAAAAGATTTGCTATACATCTTTTATAAATTCGACGTTGCCGCCGCTTTGGAACAACTTGGCTCAGAGTTCAAGGAGCATAAAACAGCATAAAACAGCACAAAACACCGATTTCTATTTGGAATTTTACTTGTAATTTTTATAAAGATGTGCTATACTAAACTTAATCAATACTATAATATTGAGAGAGTGGAAAAGGAGATGGTTATTATGCAGGCACAAGCTTATGAGGGATATTTTGAAAATGGGAACTTTTATACCGCCGGGAAAACCATACGCATACCGGAACGTCAGCGCATTTATATTACTGTGCTTGACGAGCCTGTGTCCGATAATGAAAATGCGGAAGCGTGGCACGAGTTTTTGACGGAAATAAAACAAATTGACAATGAACCGTTAGCAGAGTTTGAGCGGGTTAGTTTTCGCGAGGTTGTGATATGATTTACGCGCTTGATACAAATATAATTTCATACATTCTAAACGGAAACGCCGCTCTTGATGAGCGACTTAATGCCGTTACAAAGTCCGGGAATAAAGTTGTAATTCCTCTTATGGTGTACTATGAAGCGCGGCGCGGTCTGCTGAACAATAACGCAATAAACAAAATGCGCGTATTTGAAAAACTATGTGCGAAACTAAACGTAAATAACCTAACTACATCAGATATGAATACAGCGGCGGCGATATATGACAAGCACAAACGCGCCGGAACGCCGATAGATGACAGCGATATACTGATAGCGGCACAATGTATCAATAACGACTATACGCTTGTAACAAACAACGTGAAGCATTTTAATAATATTGACGGATTGACTTTTGAAAATTGGATATAATCCCTTTGTTATTTGATAATAACTCGGCGTACTCGGCTTTCCACGTCTTAATATTTTGCGGTAGTTTTTCGGGTCATAATGTTTTGTAAAGCGTCTTTCAAATACTGTTCGGCATTTTGACAAAGGGTGATTTCTCGGCGTTCGCGTCCTCAGTATAAGTGGCTTGACCGAGGCAAGGAATTAGGATAAAATAAAGCGTACTTTATTTTATCTTAATTCTGCGGAGGCGCGCCGTGAAATACATGACAAGAGCCTGATTTAGGCGCGGACACCCCATGTTCTTCAGCCCTTATATTTTTTCAGCCCCTATATTCTCAGCCCTTCAGGCTGCCCAGCGTCATGCCCTTGATGAAGTACTTTTGCAGGAACGGGTATATCAGCAGGATCGGAACCGTGGCGATGATGATCTGCGCCGCCTGGAACGTCTTGGAGCTTATTTTCGCCATCAGCTCCAGCTGCGAGGCGTCGATCAGCGTGAAGTCGGGCTCGACTATGACGCCGCGCAGGTATGTCTGCAGCGGGTAGTCGAGCCGCATGTCCATGTACAGCAGCCCGTCGAACCAGGCGTTCCAGTGGCCCACCGTGTCGAAGACGACCAGCGTGGCGAGCGCGGGCAGCGAGAGCGGCAGGTAGATCTGCAGCAGCGCGCGGAACTGCGACGCGCCGTCTATCACCGCGCTTTCCTCAAGCTCCTGCGGGATCTGCCTGAAGAAGTTCAGCAGGATCGTGATGCTGAACGCCTGCACCGAGCCCGGCACGACGAGCGCCAGGATCGAGTTTTTCAGCCCCGTGCCGGTCACGACCAGGTAGGACGGGATCATGCCTCCCGACACGAACATCGTGACCACGAAAATCCACGCCAGGAACGTCCTGCCCGGAAACGCCCTGTTGGACTTGGACAGCGGGTACGCCGCCAGCACGAGGATCGCCATGTCCAGGCTCACGCCCAGCAGCACGCGCCTCACCGTGACGAGGAACGACGATATGAACTCCTTTTTCTGAAAGACGTACTGGTACGAGTTGAGCGCGAAGTCCACGGGCCATATCGACACTCGCCCCTGCGTGGCCGCCGCCGACGAGCTGAACGAGAGCGCCAGTATGTGGACGAACGGCAGGACGCAGACCAGCGCCAGCAGGGCCATGAAAAAGTAGTTGCAGATTTCAAAGGCGATCTCGCCCTTCGTCAGTTTGATCTTCACGCCGCGCCCTCCCGTCAAAATATCCTGCAGTCCCCGCAACCGCAACCGCCGGGCCGGATCCCCGCAATCGCCGGGCCGGCCCCCGAAAAGCCTCAAAAAATCCTGTAGTCCGCGAATTTGTACGCCAGCAAGTACGAGAACGAAACCAGCCCCAGCGACACGGCGGATTTCAGGAAGCCGACCGCGGTGGCCACGTCAAACTGGTAGTTGCCCAAGCCCATCCTGTACACCATCGTGTCGAGGATGTCGCCCGTGGAGTACACGGACGGGTTGTAGAGGTTGAAAATCTGGTCGAAGCCCGCGTTCAGCAGCCTGCCCATCGACAGCGTGCCGACGAGCACCATTATCGGCACGATGCCCGGCACGGTGATGTGCCATATCTTCTGGAAGCGGTTCGCGCAGTCTATGCCGGCGGCCTCGTACAGGCTCGGATCTATGCTCGTCAGGGCCGCCATGTAGATGATCGTGCTGTAGCCGAAGGACTTCCACACGTCCGTCACGACCATCGTCATCGGGAACAGGTTCTTGTCGCCGAGGAAGTTGAAGGGCCCCAGCCCCGCGAGCTCCAGCAGCTTGTTGACGGCGCCGTCCGTCGGGTTCAGGATGTTGATGAACACGCCGCTGATGATGATCCACGAGATGAAGTGCGGCAGGTAGATCAGCGTCTGGACCGTCTTCTTGAAGCGCGCGCGCCGGATCTCGTTCAGCAGGATGGCGACCGCGATCGGGACGGCGAAGCCCGCGACCATCTTCATGAGCGATATGCTGATCGTGTTCCATATGACGCGCGTGAAGTTCGGATTCGCGAACAGGTAGCGGAAATTGTCCAGCCCGTTCCAGGGCGACTCAAAGATGCCCAGCGCGAAATTGTATTTCTTGAACGCGATGGTCAGCCCGTACAGCGGCCCGTAGTGGTATATCGCGACGAGGACGATCGCCGGGACGAGCATCAGGTACAGCGATACGTCAACGCGCCTTCGCCCGCTCCTGAGCCTGCGCTTGCCCATGCCCATGCTTCCGCTCGCGCCCCTGCTTCCGCTCCTGTTCACGATCTCGCCCCTGCTCTCGCCCCTGCTCTCGCTCTCGCTTTCGCCCCTGTTCCCGATCTCGCTCCCGCCGCTGTTTTTGGCGCGCGCCGACATTTCAGCCATTCCCGCCATTCCCGCCGCTTCGCGCTTCACCGCTTTACCGCCCCCTTGGCGCATTATTTTTTCAGCGCGGCCCGGCGCCTCTTGACGCCGCAGGCCGCAAATTCCGGCGCTTTTGGCGCCTGGGCGCCGCAAATGCCGCGCGGCTTGCGGCGCCCCTCGCTCCCTAGCCTCCTCGCTCGTTCGGCGCAGGCGCTAGGTCACGCTCCTGTACCAGTCGCACACCTCCTGCGTGATCTTCTCGCCGCCCATGGCGTTCCACGCGGCGACAAATTCCGCGAAATCCGAAACCGGGCGCTGCCCGGCTATTATCTCGGTCACGTACTGGATCTCCAGATCTATCAGCGTGCTCCACACGTCCTCCATGGTCGCGGTCTGGTAGCCGACGAGCTTGCTGACGATGTACGAGTCGGTGTCCAGGTAGTGGTTCAGCACGCCATACGCGGACTTGTCGCCATACCACGTCTTCCACCCCGCCCACTCGCCCGGCGCCGCAACCTCGCCCGACGCCTGCTTGTCGTAGAACGCCTTGACGTTCGGGAACTGGGCCTTGTCGTGCGCCGTGACGAGGTATGACTCGTCGCCCGTGTCAACGGCGGCCGTCACGTTTATCTGCGTGTTGAAGTTTATCATCGGGTCGCTCCAGTGGGCGTACAGCGGGGTCTGCATGCCGTATGCGCCGGCCGGCCCGAAATCCGGGTCCGGATTCGTGTGGTAGTGGTCCGTGTCGGCGGTTTCCGGATCGTCGAGCTTCTTTATCGAAAAATTCAGTATCTTGAACAGGGCCTCGGGATGCGCGTAGCCCTTTGGCACGACGATCAGCTCCGCGTTCGGCGTGTTGCACTGCAGCTTTATCTCCGGGCTGCCCGCCGCCGGCGGCACGGGGAGGATGTCCCAGTCCACCTGCTCCGTCTCCCACAGCGCGTTCAGCGGCCAGCCGGGCAGCCACGACGCGCTGATCAGGGCGCCGATCTTGCCGCCGGTGAGCTGCTCGCCGACCTTGCCGCCGTCCAGCGACGTGAACGCCGGGTCTATGCGCCCTTCCGCGTACAGGCTCGCGTACAGCTCGAGCACGGGCAGCATCTCGTCCTGCACGGTCCCGTACTTCAGGCCGCCCGCGCCGTCGTCCACCCAGATCTGCGGGTGCGCGCCGAAGGCGTTCGCGATGCCGATGATGTCGCACATGTTGTCGCCCATGACCTTCTGGAAGAGCGGGAGCGCGAAGCGGTTCGCCGGATCCGCGTCCTGCATGGCCTTCGCTATTTCGACGAAATCCTCGATGGTCTTTGGCTCTGGAAGGCCGGTGGCCTCAAACCAGTCGTGGCGCAGGAACAGCATGCGCTCGGTCGTCAGGTTGACCGACGTGGCGGGGACGCCCAGCTGCCTGCCCTCCACGCTGCCCCAGCTGAGGGCGATGCCATCGTTTGCGCCCATGTAGGTTTTCAGGCTCGGGCAGGCGTATGCCTCGTATGCGTCCGTCAAGTCCGCGATCAGGCCGGCCGCGCGCATTTTGTTGAACTGGCCGTAGTTCTTCAGCTTTATGATGTCCGGCAGGTCCCCGCTCGCGATCGACAGGTTGAGCTTCGTCTCGTATGAGCTGTCGGCGTCCACGGCCTCCCAAACCACCTGCGTCACGATGTTCAGCTCGTCCTTCCAGCCGCGCGTCCACACGTTTTCCCCGTAGGAGTCGCCCTCCGGGAAGATCGTCGCCTCGTTCACCGAGGCCGCGAACTTCACTGTCACGGGCGATTCGTAGGGGCCGAACCACCTGTCCTCGTCCGTCTGCCCGGCCGCGGCCGCTTCGGTCGGCGCCGCCGTCGCTTCCTCGGAGGCGTCCTGCTCAGCCTCGCTGGCCGATGTTTCCTCGATGCCCCCCACCCCCGTTCCATCGCCTGAGGCTTCGGGGGCCGCCGCCGTCGTCGCGGAAGGCTGGCTGGTCGCCGCGCCGCCGCCGCTTTCGCCGCACGCCGCGACCGACAGCGCGAGCAGCAGGGCC
>JAISFK010000292.1 GCA_031263625.1 Clostridiales bacterium | reverse complement strand
AGGTTTTTGTGGATAATCGTATCAATGCGGCGAGCAGGCGCATTATCGCCGCGATCTCAAGCGTCTGCCTGGCCCTCGGCCTCTTTTCCGCGAGCTATGGCGCGGACGAGGCCCCCAGCGTCACAAGGCTTTTTGGCGCCAACAACTACGGCGATTACCGTCTGCAAGGGGGCGCCAAAATTCAAGTGGCTTATAACAACGGCAACCTTGCGGTGAAGGACATTGTGGTTAAGCCGGCAAGCAGCTTGCTTGAAAGCGTCGTCCTGGTCGGCGGCGCGCCCGGCGGCAAAAACAGCCCGCTCAACGAGGTTGAATCCGTTGTCTACACCTCGTCCGGCGGATCCACCACCGTCACAGTGGAGCAGTTGCGGGGCGTCCAGCTTGCGCGGGACAACTTTATCCTGTGGGTTGACAGCAAGCCCGGCTGGCCCTTCTGCGAGCTGATCATTCCATGGAGCTGCTTTGAGAGCGAGGAGACCTCTCCCCAAAGCGCCTTCACCCCCAATGGGACCAGCGGCACATTCCTGCTCGGTAACCCCGACACCGGCAAGCACATCCAGAACGCCGACTCCTTCACTGCGGCGGGCGCCAACTTCTACTATCACCGCGAAGGCTCCCCCTTCGAGGAAGGCCGCTTCCGCCTCTACACGAAATATGGCCAGAACCTCATCATTGAGAGCGAGTACACAGTGGAGCTGCGCACTACCCATATGGGCGACTACAATGAGAGCAGCGGCGCCATCGCCGCCGGCGGTTCGGCCCTCAACCTGGCCGCCAAAACTACCGGCCTGATCGACGGGCAATACCACGCGGCGGTCACCGTTCCCGCCGGCAGCAAAAAGGTGTCGGTTGAAGTGGCCAAGGACAGCATTTTCGCCGACACAAACGATCCCCGCGTCCTCTACAACATCGATTTCGCCAACTACCGCAAGTTCGGGTTTATCGCCGACGATATCAGAGGCTCCGCGCTGAGCGGCGGCAGCGCCGCCGGCTCGGTGAACTACGGCGTTGTGGGCACCTCCGCCGGAGGCCAGGGCACTGCGGACGCCTTCGTCATCGACATTAGAAGCGACGCTGCGCTGGTCGCGGGCGACCTGGAAATTGACGTGGCAGTGTTCGCCACGGCCGGAACCGGCTTTGAGGTGGGGCGATCCGAGATTCCCGCGACTGTCAAGGTCAAGCTCGCCCTTGGGGACCCCTCGGGCAACGACCCCGGCCCCGATCCCCTCGCCTTTGATTACGACTCTGCCGACCGCGCGGTAAAAACGGCGACAATCCAATACTACGAACCATTCGAGGGTCCGCAGAAAGCCAAGGTTGAGCCGACATTCGCCTACGCCGCCGGCACAGCGAAAACCCTGCGCTATGTCTCTTGGGAGAACATTGTCTATGTCGAGAATCCCACCGACGGCAACGGCGCGTCCATCACCGGCAACGGCGCGCCCATACAGACTATGAACATCTACATGCCCGAGGCATACCTGACAGGCGGCACAGTCGGCAGCTACACAATGGAGACCGCCCCCATCTTCTTCCCCAACACCGCCTACGCGGGCAACAACGGCGCGGCGACCCAGCCCACAAACTCAACCCACGAGGCCGCCAGCATCAACGCCATGCCCAACCACATCTACACCGCCTTGGAACGGGGCTTTGTCGTGGCGATCCCCGCGTGCCGCAACAACGTGGTCGATATCAAAGCCGCGGTTCGCTATCTGCGGCACAACAAAGACTCTATCCCCGGCGATATCGACTATATCTTCACCGCCGGAGCCAGCGCTGGCGGGCAGCTCGCATCCCTTTTCGGCGCCAGCGGGAACAACCCCGCTTACGACGCGCAGCTCGCTGCCCTCGGCGCCGTCATGGACGAAAAGGACGACGTGTTCGCGGTTATGGCCTGGAGCCCGATGACCAACGCCCCCTACCAGGCGCTGGGCTACGCCTGGCAGTTTGACGGCGTAACGACCGCCCAAGCCCAGAAATACTCCTATGCCGCAGCCGACATCGCCCCGAGAGAGCTGACTGCGGCCCAGTTGGCGAACAACGCCGCCCTCAAGGCCCTGTACGACGACTACATCAACGGCCTCGCGCTGGCAGATCCTTTCGGGACGGCCCTCACCCTCAGCGCCGCCGCCGACAGCGGCGCCTTCTACGACTACATCACGGGCCTTATCGGCCTGTCCGCCCAGAGGGGCTACGAGACCCCCAAGTGGGATAGCCGGTATGAGATCGACGCCGTTACCGTGAATGGCAGCGGCGCGGTCACGGATATCGACCTGCGGGAACTTGCCGCCTACATTACCAGGATGAGCGGCAAAGGCACCACCGATGCCAGCAACTACGGAGCGGACGGCAAGCATCTGACGCAGGACGATATCTTGACCAACCCCATGAACCATTTGGGAGTCTCAGACGTCGCCCCTTACTGGAGGCTTCGCCACGGCACCGACGACAGGGACACCGGCCTGAGCACCACTACCGAGTTCGCCCTGGCCTTGCGCAAGGCCGGCGTGGAGGTTGACCACGCTTTCGAGTGGGACGTGCCCCATCGGCGCGAGTACGGCCTCAACGAATTGTTCACCTGGATTGACGGCATTGTCGCGCAGGAATGGGACGCGGCGACGGCCAAGGCCGTCAGTCTCTCCGTAACCCTCAACGGCAGCGGCGCGCCAGCCCCCACCGACGCCTACGAGATCGACGGCTACCTCTATCTGCCCCTCACCGACATTGCGAAGATGGTCAGCGGAACCGCCAAGGAGTTCGGCGCGGAGCTTAACGGCGACCACGCCAAGATCCGGCTCATCGGCGCCTACTCCGGCGGCTACAGCGCTGCCAACTCTTCTGGGGCGCCGGCGGCGTCCGCAGTGAAGAACTTCCTGACTGTGAACACGAGCAATAGCGGAAACAGCTTCTACCCTGTCCGGGCCACTGTCTACGAGATTGGCTCAAACAAGTATTTCCGGCTCGACGACATCGCCAGCGCCGCAAACTTTGGCATGGCATACGACAAGGCCGGCGCCGCGCTGTCCATCAGCACCAGTCGGGGCTACGACGAATACATGGATTACTACACCGGGTTCCCCGTGCCCTACAACAGCGCGACCGGGAAGTACGAAAAGCCCGCATATGCGCATCTGCTGGGCGGCAAATAAGCAACGCCCGCCTTGCGAAAGCACATCTGCGGCAACGCAAACACAATAATGGATATATGCATTTATGCATTATTGTGTAAAAATACAAGTTGTTGGAGGTTTTTGTGGATAATCGTATCAATGCGGCGGGCAAGCGCATTATTGCCGCGATTTTGAGCGCCTGCCTGGCCTTTGGCCTCTTTTCCGCAAGCTACGGCGCGGACGAGCCACCCAGCGCCACACGGCTTTTTGGCGCCGGCAACTACGGAGATTACCGCCTGCAAGGCGGTACAAAAATCCAAGTGGCTTATAACAACAGCAGCTTCACAGTGGACGACATTGTGGTCAAGCCGGCGAACAGCTCGCTTGGCAGCGTCACTTTGGTCGGCGGCGCGCCCGGCGACAAAAACAGCCCGCTCAACGAGGTTGAATCCGTCGTCTACACCTCGTCCGGCGGCTCCGTCGCCGTCGCCGTGGAACAGCTGCGGGGCGCGCAGCTTGCGCGGGACAACATCGTCCTCTTTGCCGACAGCAGGCCTGGCTGGCCATACTGCGAGGTGGAGATCCCATGGGACTGCTTTGAAGGCGGCCGAAGCGGCTGCGCGCCTGGCACAGGCGCCACCTATCTGCTCGGCAACCCCGACACCGGCAAGCACACCCAGAACGCCGACTCCTACACTGACGCCGGCGCCCTCTTCTACTATCACCGCGAGGGCTCCCCCATTGAGGAAGGCCGATACCACATATACACAAAGTACGGCCAAAACCTGATCATCGAGAGCGAATACACCGTGGACATCCGCACCACCAGCCTGGGAACGTGGGAGGGCGCCGACTATGCCCGCGCGGGCGGCAGCTATATCCGCAGCGGCGGCGCGTACATGGCCGGCACCGCCATCAGCCTGACGGCCGCCGAACCCTCAAAGGGGACGGGCGCGGCTTACCACGCCGTAGTCGATTCCGGCATGATTTACGCGGATTGCAAGAGCAGGGCCACCTTTGCCATGCCCGGCGACACGCTTTTCTTCGATCCGAGCGATCCGGATGTCGTGCGCAACGCCGACTTTGGCGATTACCGAGACTTCGGCTTCCGCGTTGTCGGTGTCCGGGGCAGCGCGCTGGCCGGCGGCGGCGCGAAGGGCACCGTCAACTACGGCGTCGTTGGCGCCTCCGCCGGGGGGCAGGGCGCCGACGGCACATTCGTCGTCGATATTGACAGCGACACCGACCTGGCCAGCGGCGAGCTGGAGATCGACATTGAGATATTCAGCAGGCGCGGCACCGGCTTTGAGGTGGAGCGCTCCGCAACCCCGGCGACGGTGCGGGTTGAAGTGACGGACAAGCCCGAGGAGGGCTACAGCATCACCATTAACCCAACGGCCAACGGCACCGTGGCAGTTTCAGGGGGGCTTGCCGCCGCGCGTCCCGGGACGCCCATAGATCTCATTGTCGCGCCGGACACCGGCTATCGGCTGAAAGCGGGCACGCTCAAAGCCAACGGCGAGGCCGTCAGCGGAACGCGCTTCGCTATGCCGGACGGGCCGGTTGCCATCGCCGCTGAGTTTGAGCCAATGCCCGGCAACAGGCTGGCGCTGGAGTCGCTGCTCGCAAACGCGGCCGCGATAGGCAGGGCGGCGTTCACGCCGGAGTCGGCGGCGGCGCTCGACGCGGCCGTCCTTGCGGCGGAGGCCCTGCTTGAGGACGAGCAGGCGGCCCAGGGCGCGCTCGACGTGGCGGCAGGCGCGGTGGAGGCCGCGATCGACGGCCTTGCCCTCGTCGTTGGCCTCAAGGACTGCGAGCCGCTTGCCGCGCTGCTGCTCGAATACGCGAAGCTGGACTCGTCGCTGTACACGCCGGAGTCATGGCAGGCGCTGGCCGATCTGATGGCAGAGGCATGGCAGTACGTGCTGGGCGAGCAGGCGGAGACACAGCGGCAGGCACTGGGCGGACTTGCGGAGCCTGTTGCGCCGGACGAGCCGACAAAGCCGCAGGCGGCGGGCGCAGCGGCAGAGCTGGCGGGACCTGCGGGGTCAGACGCACGAGCAGAGCCTGCGGAACCGAGCTATCCGGGCAATCCCGCAGGGCTTCACGGCGCGCAGGCAGGGCTGCAGGATCCGGGCGATCCGAGCGAGCCTGCAAGCCTGCAAGAACCGAGCGCTCCGGGCGCCCCTGCGGAACCTCGCGGCCCGATAGATCCGAACGAGCCAGCAGGCACGCAGGCTCCAAGCGATCCAAGCGTTTCTGGCAATCCCGCAGGGCCTCTCGGCGCATCGGCGTGGCCGCAGGGCCAGGCTGAGATACTTGCGCTGGAAGCCGGGCAGGAGCTGGTGCCAATGGCAACGTCCCTCAAGCCGGAGGTGCGCGACTGGATCGCCAGGCTGATCGCGAAGCGCGAAGAGCTGGTTCTCGCCCCGGCGGCGGCGCCGGGGCCGCAAAAGGGCATCACGGCGGGCGTGTATGCGACGCCCGCGACAAAGGAGCTGATCGCCGAGCGCATCGACGGCGCGGCGTCTGCGGAGTTCACGGTGTCCGGCCTCAATCTCCAGAACGTCGGCATTGTCGCGCTGAACTTCAGCGTGAAAGACGCGGCCGTGGGCGAGCCCGCGCTGAGCATTCCCGACGGGCTGAAGGGCGCGGACAGGGAGAGCGGCGAAGACGACCTCGCGAGGATAGCGCACTATGCGGACATCACGCCGGAGGGCAGCGAAGACGGCTACAGGACGTACTCCGTGCAGATTCACGCGACGGGCAAGGATTTCAGCGTCGCGGACGGGGCGCCCATTCTGGAGGTGAGCCTGCCGCTGAAAGAGAACGCGCGCCAGACCGTGTCGCTGCTGCTGGGCAAGCTGGACATCGTGTTCTACGACAGCGGTTTCGAGAACGGCGAAACGGGGATACAGGCCATCGAGCGCATCGCCCCGCCGGCCGCGTCCGCTCTCGTGCTGATCCGCAGCCGGTTCGACGTCAACCTTGACGGCGAGGTCACGCTGCTGGACGTGAACATGGTCAGGCAGAACATGGGCGCCGCGGCGGACGGGCAGGGCAGCTGGCCGAGCGAGGCGGCAATGCGCTGCGATCTCGGCGGCGACGATGTTTCAGAGCCTGGAAGCGATCTGCCGGACGGCAGGATTGACGCGAGGGATCTGACGCTCGCGATGGCGAAGTATATGCTGGAAAACGGCATATAGCGGCATATAGCGGTATTAGCAGCATTAGCGGCACATATTTCGCCCAAAAAATACGAACCGCGCGCGCCCGAAAGCCCGCGCGCTTGAATGGAGGATGCAGCCTTGAGATACACGAGCTTGGGAAGATCGGGCCTGCGGGTGAGCCGCCTGTGCCTCGGCACCATGAACTTCGGCCCGAACACCGGCGAAAAGGATTCCTTTGCCATCATGGACATGGCCCTGGATGCGGGCATCAACTTCTTTGACACGGCCAACATCTACGGCGCGCGCAACGGCGGCCACGCGGGATGGACCGAGGAGATCATGGGGCGCTGGTTCGCGCAGGGCGGCGGGCGGCGCAATAAGATCGCGCTGGCGACCAAGTTCTACGCCGACATGGGGGACGCCGGCGACGGCCCCAACGGCGCGGACGGCCTTTCGGCGTTCAAGATGCGCCGCCATCTGGAGGGCTCGCTCAGGCGCCTGCAAACCGACCATGTGGAGCTGTACCAGATGCACCACCGCGACGACCGCGCCACATGGGAGGAGATCTGGGGCGCCTACGAGGCGCTGATCGGCGAGGGGAAGCTGCTGTACGCCGGCTCCAGCAACTTTGGCGCGCGCCACATGGTGAAGGCGCAGTGGATGGCCGACAGGCGCAACTTTTTGGGGCTTGTCAGCGAGCAGCACCGCTACAACCTCCTGTGCCGCCTGCCCGAGCTGGAAGTCGTCCCCGCCGCGAGGGAACTGGGCATCGGCCTGGTGATCTGGAGCCCGCTGGGAATGGGAATGCTCAGCGGCAGCCTGCTGAAAAGCGTGGAGGACGGCCAGCGCTCCAAGAAGTATGTGGGCAAGGTCAGCGGCGAGACGATGGGCCGGCTGCAGGCATACCAGAAGCTCTGCGACGGGCTGGGCGAGGCGCCCGCGAACGTGGCCTTGGCGTGGCTGCTGGCCAACCCGGCCGTCGCCTGCCCCATCGTGGGGCCGCGCACCCCGGAGCAGCTGCAGGGCGCACTGCGCGCCGCGGAGATCGAGCTTGCCCCCGAAACCATGGCCGAACTGGACCGCATTTTCCCCGGCCCCGGCGGGGAAGGCCCCGAGGCATACTCAAGAGGATGACGCCGGGCAAGGCAACGGCGCGGCGCCCGGAACGGCATTGCAGCGCTGGAAGCGGAGCAACGCCTGGGTGCGGCGGCGAGGCAAAAAAAGCGCCGCCGCGCCCGGGAGCGCGCGGGCGCCGGCGGGGCGGCTGCTCGCACTCGCTAAGGCGCTCGCCTCAGCGCCCGCGCCCGCTTGGGCCATTCGCCCCAGCCCGCGCCGCCCGCCTGCGCTTATGGCTGCTCCTGCTTGCTGAGGGTGATGACCAGCTGAAAGAGATCGGGGCGCACGGTCGTTTCGCAGTATTCCAGCGGCCCCCTGTCGCCGATTGACAGCCGGCGCAGCACAATCAGCGGCTGGTTTACCTCCACGCGGAGCAGCTGGGCCTCAACAAAGCCGGCCAGCGCCGCGCCGACGGTTTCCTCCGCGCTCACGATGCCGATGCCGTAATGATCGGCGATATGGTCGTACAGGTTCGTCACGATCTCCCCTTTTTCCGGCAGGCCGGGGGTCATCTGCTCGCTGATGTAGTTGACCATGTACCCAAACGCCGCGCCGTCCACCAGCTGTAGCCGCTGCAGCCGGTACACTTTGCTGTTTCTGCCGATCTGCAGCGCGGCCGCCACTGTCTCGCCGGCCTGGACCATGTCGATGGCCGCCCGCGTATTCTCGATCTTCTGCTCGCCCGCCGTGTTGTAGCGAACCGAAACCGCGCTGCGCAGCCGCGAGTCTCTGTACTTGGCGGAAAGGATCGGCTTCTGCACTGTCGGCAGAACCTTCGCGCCGGATCCCTGCTTCACCTCGATCAGGCTGTTTTCCCGGAGGATTTTAATCGCGTGCCGGACCGTGGACTTGCTCACTCCGTACATCCGCACCAGCTCGTTTTCGGTCGGGAGGAACGATCCTTCGGGATATTCCCCCGAAATCAGGGCCTGCCGCAGCTTCGAGAACACTTCGATGTATTTGGGCGCCTGCTTGCTCATAAGATACTCTCCTGTCTAAAGATATATTATATAATTCATGGCAAAAAATGCAAGGGCCTTAATAATAAATAAAAACAGCCTGCTACAGGTCAGAAATGACCGTCAAATTACACTAATAGCCTGCTGATTGTTTGTTGAAAATGCCGATTGATTATAATATCAATTTATATTAAACTCTTAGTCATGGTATTGAAAATATAATCAATTTATATTATGTTTTTAATATTAATTTTGCAGGCGGCCATCAAGCGGCCCGCAATGGACATTGAGCAGACAATAAATTATAAGCTGAAGGAGGGAACGATTCGTATGAAGAAGATTTGCATGAAGAAAGCCCTGGCAACGCTCATGGCGCTCTCGCTCGCGCTTGCCTGCGCGGCGTGCGGGGGCGGCGCCCCACAAGCTCCCGCCGGCTCCGCGGCCGCCACCGCTGCCGCCGCCGATGCCACCACCACGGCCGCCGATGCTGCCGATGCTGCCGATGCCGCTGATGCCACCAGTTCCACTGCCGGCGCCTCCGATGCCGTCGCCTCAGACGCCGCCTCAGACGCAGGCGCCGACAGCGGCGCCAGGACGAAAGTCACCGTCGGCCTGACCAACACCGTGCAGACCATGACGCCTTTCGCCGGCCTGAACCCCTACTACAACATGATCCTGGGCGAGATCTACCAGAGGCTTGGAATGCGCGCCGAGTTTGGCTCCACGGAGTTTGCCTGCGCCCTGATGAAAGAGTACGAGCGGGTCGATCCCGTCACGTACAGCGTCGAGATTCACGGCGACATCTACGACAGCGCGGGTGCGCACATGACCGCCGAGGACGTGGCCTGGAGCCTGGAGGAGGCCAAATCGATCGGCGTGCCCGGCGCCAACTATCTCGAGAGCGCGGAGGTCAGCGGCGACTACAGCCTGACCATCAAGCTGATAAACGACTCCCTTGGCGGCTTTGAGACGCTGTGCGAAAGCTGCATGATCATCACGAAAGCGTCCTACGAGGCGAGCAGCGACGGCATGTCCTCCTCGCCCGTCGGCACGGGCCCCTACGTGCTCGCCGAGTTCATCACCGGGTCCAAGGCCGTGATAGAGAAGGACGGCAACTACTGGATGAACAAATCCGCCACGGCCGCCCCGCTGGACTGCTATGCCCAGAACGTGGACGTGATCGAGTTCAACTTCCTCACCGAGACTACGCAGATGGCCCTGGCCGTCGAGAGCGGGACCGTGCAGATGGGGCAGTGGCTGAACGAGAGCATCGTCGCGGACTGCGACGCGGTTGACGGCGTCGTGGCCGAGCAGATGGAGAGCTCCCAGATGTGCGAGGTTCTGTTCAACGTGACCGACAAGAGCCCCTGCCTCGACGCGAACCTGCGAAAGGCCATCGCCTACTGCGTCAACGGCGACCTCGTCGTCCAGAACGTCCTGTACGGCATTGGGTACGTGCCGGCGGCCATGGGCAAGGTCGGGCAGCACGGCAACAACCCGGCGTGGGGGGCCGAATACGACTACTTCCCGTATGACGTTGAAAAGGCCAAAGAATTTCTGGCGCAGTCCGGCTATAACGGCGAAACGCTGACCATCATGATCATGAGCCTGCCCAACTTCGTGGCCGGCGCCCAGGTTTTGCAGGCGAACATGCAGGCGGTCGGCATCAACTGCGAGATATCGGAATACGACGACGTCACCTACGGCAAGTACCAGCCCGCGAACACCGGGTACAACTACGACATCATACTCCACAACATGAGCATGAGGGGCGCGTACCTGATCCAGACCCTCGCGCAGTGGTTCGACCAGAACTGGTATCAGGACGGCCACAACATGATCGGCATGGCGGACGCGGAGCTCCAGGCCCTCGTGGACGCCTGCATGGCCCCCGACTGGACGCAGGGGGATTACGACGCGCTCTACAAGTACGTCTATGACAACTGCCTGATGTACCAGTGGTACGCGAACGCTTTCACGGTCGCCCATCCGGAGAGCGTCACAATTCCCAGCTGCGCGCGCGGCGCCAACAAGGGCGAGCTGCTCGTGGGCGCCTGCAATTTCCCCGCGGACTGGAGCTATTTCGCGCAATAGGCGCAAACAGGCGCAAACAGGCGCAAACAGGCCCGATGCCGCGAGGCTTGCGCCCGGCGGGATGGGGGGGCGGAAAAACAGCCGCCCCCCCATCCGGGCCGGCGGCGGCTCCCGGCGGTTTTCTGGCCTGGATGCCATGGGGCGGAGAGGAGATTCATGCTGAAATATATTCTCAAGCGGCTCCTGATGATGATACCGGTTATTTTATGCGTGGCGATCCTCGTGTTCACCATCATCTATTTTACTCCGGGCGACGCGGCGCAGGTCGTGGCGGGCCAGGGAACCCCCGCGGAAAAGCTGGACGAGCTCCGCGAAAGCATGGGCCTGAACGACCCGTACTTCGTGCAGCTGGGCCGCTATCTGCACCAGGTGTTTGTCAAGCTCGACCTTGGCACGGCGATGGTGAACAAAACGTCCATCACAAGCGACATGCAGGCGCGCTTCCCCTACTCCATGACGCTCGCCCTGATAGGCATCGCCTTCGCGATTTGCGTCGGCATCCCGCTGGGCGTGTATTCCGCGCTGCACCAGAACAAGGTGGGGGACCGCATCGCGGTCGTAGTCTCCATGCTCGGCGTGTCCGTCCCGCATTTCTGGCTGGCGCTCATGCTGATACTGCTGTTTTCCGTGAAGCTGGGCTGGCTGCCCGCCTATGGCGTCGGCGGCATCGCCTACTGGATCATGCCGATCATCGCGAACTGCGTCGGCGGCATGGCGACGACCGCAAGGCAGACCCGCTCCAGCATGCTTGAGGTGATCCACTGCGACTACATCGTGACCGCGCGCTCCAAGGGCCTCAAGCAGAGCCAGATCATCCTCCGGCACATGCTGCCGAACGCGCTTATCCCGATCATCACCGTCACCGGCATGAACTTTGGCGGCATGCTCGGCGGCGGGCTGATCATCGAGCAGATATTCACCATACCCGGCGTGGGATTCTACCTGACGAAGGGCATCACGCAGCGCGACTATTACGCCGTCATGGGCGGCGTCATTTTGCTGTCCGTCGCGTTCAGCGTCATCATGCTCGCCACGGATCTCATTCAGGCGTTCGTTGACCCCAGAATCAAGGCGCAGTACGCCGGCGACGTAAAACGGAGGAGGAAGCCCCATGCCAGAGAAGCCTGAGAAAATCGGCGGCGCGGCGCCCCGCGAGCGCGCGGAAAGCGCCGCCGCGCTCTACGAGGGCGCGTATGGTGCGCTGGAGGAGACGCCGAAGCAAAAAAGCCAGTTCCTGGAGATTCTCAAAAGGATGTCCTACAGCAAGGTGAACGTCATATGCCTGGCGATTGTCCTCTTTTTTGGGCTGGTCGCCGTATTGGCGCCGCTCATCGCCCCTTACGGCTACGCGGACATGGTGGCGCAGCCTTTTTTGAGGCCCAGCGCGGCGCACCTGTTCGGCACCGACAATTTGGGGCGGGACGTGCTCAGCCGCGTGATGCACGGCGCCAAATACTCGATAGGGCTCGGCCTGGCGGCGACAGGCGTGTCGCTGGCCTTCGGCATGTTTCTCGGCGCCATCGCGGGCTACTACGGCGGCAAGGTTGACGACCTGCTGATGCGGTTTTGCGACATCATCCAGTCGATACCCGGCCTGTTGCTGAACATGGCGCTGTGCGTCGCGTTCGGCACGGGCGTCGCGAACACAATATTCGCGCTTGGGGTGGGCGGCATCGCGGCCAGCGCCCGGCTGATGCGCTCGTCGTTCCTCAACCTGCGCAAGGCCGAGTTTGTGGACGCCGCCCGCTCCATCAGCTGCTCGGACGCGCGCATCATTTCCAGGCATATCATCCCCAACGCCTTCGCCCCTGTTCTCGTGCAGACGACCATGAACATCGGCGCCGTGATCATGACGGCGGCCGGCCTGAACTTCCTGGGGCTCGGCGTGCAGGCGCCGCGCCCGGAATGGGGGGCGCTGCTCTCCGGCGGGCGCGACTTTATCCGCAAGGCGCCGTGGCTGTGCATTTTCCCGGGCTGCTGCATACTGGTTCTGGTTCTCTCCCTGAACCTTGTCGGCGACGGCCTGCGCGACGCGATGGATCCCAAGCTGAAAAAATGACGCGGGCAAAACAGCGCGAGCAAGAAAGCGCGAGCAAAACGACGTGGGCAATGGCGCGAGCAATGACGCGGGCAATGGCGCGAGCAAAACAATGCGAGGTGCGGACGTGGGCGAAGAAAAGCAGAAATTTCTTGAGGTCAGGGATCTCTCCGTGCGATACGAGACGAAGGAGGAAACTGTCTACGCCGTGAACGGTGTTTCCTTCAGCCTGGAAAAGGGGAGGACGCTCGGCCTTGTCGGCGAGACCGGCGCCGGCAAGACCACCATCGCGCGGGCGATTCTGGGCATACTCCCCTCCCCGCCCGCCGTCGTGGGCGGCGGCGAGATTCTTTTGGGCGGGGACGACATCCTCGGGGCGAGCGAGAGGGAGATGCACGACATACGCGGCAACAGGGTGACGATGATTTTCCAGGATCCCATGACGGCGCTCAACCCCGTCATGACCATCGGCCGCCAGATCGAGGAAGTGATCGAGAGCCACGAGCGCGTTTCAAAGGACGAGGCGAGAAAGCGCGCCGAGGAAATGCTGGAAATGGTGGGCATACTGGCGGAGCGCTATTCCGAGTACCCGCACCAGTTTTCCGGCGGCATGAAGCAGCGCGTGGTGATAGCCATCGCCCTGGCCTGCAACCCGGATCTCCTTCTCGCCGACGAGCCCACGACCGCGCTGGACGTCACCATCCAGGCGCAGGTTCTGGATCTGATGAAGACGCTGCACAAAAAGCAGAACACGTCCACTATCCTGATTACCCACGATCTGGGCGTCGTCTCCGAGATGTGCGACGAGGTCGCCATCGTGTATGCCGGCGAGATCGTGGAAATGGGCTCGCTGGAGGATATTTTCGAGCGCCCCGCCCACCCGTACATGCTGGGCCTGCTTGGCGCCATACCGGCGATAGACGGCGACGAGGAGAAGCTGAGCCCCATCCCCGGCATGACGCCGGACCCGACAAGCCTGCCGCCCGGCTGCAAATTCCACCCGCGCTGCAAATACGCGGCGGAAGCGTGCAAGAGCGAGCCTGTCGGCATGAAAGAAATCGCGCCGGGCCATTTCTGCCGGTGCCTGAATCTGGCAGCCCCGAATCTGGCAGCAAGGGAGGCGGAGTGATGGAAAGCAGCCTTGTCGAGGCCAGCGGCCTCAAAAAGCATTTCCGCACGAAAAAAGGGATCGTGCATGCCGTTGACGGCGTCAGCTTTGGCATCCGGCCCGGCAAGACGATGGGCATAGTCGGCGAGTCGGGATGCGGAAAATCGACGCTGGGGCGCGTTCTCGTGCATCTGGAGAGCAACACGGACGGCGCCATGCGCTTTGGCGGCAGGGACGTCACCGCGCTGGGGAAACGCCAGCTGCGCGAGTTCCGGCAGAACGCGCAGATGATCTTCCAGGATCCATACTCGTCCCTCAACCCCAGATACACAGTCGAGGAAACCATAGCGGAGCCGCTGTTTCTGTCCCGCCGCTACAGCCGCGCCGAGCTCCGCCAGAGAACCACCGAGCTCATGGGCTGCGTGGGCATGGCGCAGCGCCTGCGGGCGTCCTACCCGCACGAGCTGGACGGCGGGCGCCGGCAGCGCGTGGGCATCGCGCGGGCCCTGGCATACGACCCGAAGTTCATCGTCTGCGACGAGCCAGTGTCCGCGCTGGACGTCTCCATCCAGGCGCAGATCCTGAACCTGCTGCAGGATCTGAAAAAAGAGAAAAACCTCACGTACATGTTCATCACCCACGACCTGTCCGTCGTCCGCTACATTTCCGACGACATCGGCGTCATGTACTTGGGCCAGCTTGTGGAGACGAGCCCGTCAAAAGAGCTTTTCAAAGCCCCGTGCCACCCGTACACCAAGGCCCTGCTGTCCGCGATCCCGCACATCGGCGTCCGCCGCCGGGCAGAGCGCGCCGTGCTGAAGGGCGAGATCACCTCGCCGATCGACCCCAAGCCCGGCTGCCGGTTCGCATCAAGGTGCCCGCACGCGCTCGGCGAGTGCCAGCGGCGCTCGCTGGCTCTCGAGGAGGCCGCCCCCGGCCATTTCGTGAGCTGCATCCGCGCGAAAGAGCTGAACGGCCTATGAGAAGGCCGTTCATGCAGTCAGCCGGCGGGGCGGGCGGGGGCGCAGGCGAGAGCGCGGGGACAGGGGCTAGGGAAGGCGCAGGCGCGGGCGCGGACGCAGGCGCAGGCATGGGCGCAGAAGCGGAGATAGGCGCGGGCGCAGGCGCGGAAGCGGAAGTGGCGCAGGCAAAGATCTGGAATCCCGCGTTCGCCGGGATTTTCATTGCCAACGCGCTCATGTATATGGGGCAGTGGATGATACAGACGATGATCACCAAGTACGCGAGCACGATTGGCGCGTCCGTGGCGCTGCTGGGCATCGTCGCCAGCGCCTACGCTTGCACGTCGATCCTCTTTAAGCTGGTATCCGGCCCCGCAATCGATTCCCTTGACGTAAAAAAGGTCCTGTTCGCCGCCCTGCTTGTCGTGGCCGCCGCGTACTTCGGCTTCAGCATTTCTGCCAGCGCCGGGGCGATCGTATGCTTTCGGCTGCTGCAGGGCGCCGGCCAGGCGTTTACCGCGACGTGCTGCCTTGCGCTGGCCGCCGACGCCCTGCCGCAGGACAAAATGGGCGCGGGAATCAGCATATTCGCGCTCGCCAGCTCCGTAAGCCAGGCGATCGCCCCTTCCGTCGGCCTGGCCATCGCCGGCCGGTTCGGCTACGGGGCGGCTTTCCGGGTCGCCGCCTGCATGGTGGCCGCGTCCGCCGCAATCGCGCTGAGCATCAAAACTGGCAGGCCCCCGCGGAAAAAGACGTTCAGGATCAGCCTAGGCAGCGTGATCGCGAGGGAGGCCCTGCTCCCCGGCTTTTTGCTGATGCTCTTGCTGTGCGCGTTCACGCTCATCAACTCATACCTGGTCATCTATGCCGGGGAGAGAGGCTGCGACGCCCATATCGGCCTCTATTTTACGGTATACGCCGGCTCGCTGCTCCTTACCCGCCCGCTTGTGGGCGCGCTGTCGGACAGAATCGGCTTTATGAAGACGACCGTCCCCGCCCTGTGCTGCTTCGCGCTGTCGTTTTTCATCGTCAGCGGCGCCGCGAATATACAGACGTTCTGCCTGGCCGCCTTTGTGGCGGCGTTCGGCTATGGCGCGTGCCAGCCCGTCATCAACGCGCTGTG
>JAISFK010000282.1 GCA_031263625.1 Clostridiales bacterium | reverse complement strand
CGGGGAGCATTTGGCTGTGAGGAAAGGGGCGCGCAATGCAAGGTATACTCGTGTTCGATTGGAAATTCCGACCGCAATTTGCGGTCGGACAGAGGAAACGAGTATTACTGACTCGCGTTTATGGTAATTTCAAATGCTCGTCAGTATAAAATGCGCGGAGCGCCCAGCGTGAAAGCCTATCGTTACTTCCGGCGGCGGCGCGCCGAATGTTTTGGAGCTTGGCATGAACAAGAACATGAAGGTTTTGCTGGTGGATGACCAGCCGCGCGAAATTGAAGGGCTGAGGGGCCTGCTCGACTGGCAGACGCTTGGGCTCGAGGTTGTCGGCACGGCTCGCAACGGAAGAGAGGCGTTGCGGGTGGCGGAGGATGTCAGGCCGGACATAGTGATAACCGACATCATCATGCCCGACATGGACGGCATTGCCATGCTCGGCGCCATGCGCGAGACGAACCCCTATATGCGCGTGATCTGCGTGAGTTGCTTTGACGACTTCAAGTTTGTCAGCATGGCCGTAAACTGCGGCGCGTCCGGCTTCATTTTGAAGCCTATTTTAGCCAACGAGCTCGAGGGGTTGCTGCGGCGCGTGAGGGCGGAGCTTGCCAGCTCCATGCATGACGCTATGCTCTCGGCCCGCTTTGCGCCGCTCGAGGGAAACGAGCCGCTGCTCAGGCGCATGTCTGCGGCGTGCCTCCTGTACGGGGCGCCCCAGCAGGACGAGCAGGAGGCCGTCCTGCGCGCGGCGCGCTGGGGCGACCGCTTCATGGTCGGCGTAGTCCGGCCATGCCCGGCGCGGATGCGCCTGTTTATCGAAAGGCGCCTGCCGGGGGCCGCCGTTCTCGCGATGAATGTGTATTGCGTGCTGCTGCTGCCGTGCGCCGCCGGGCCGCCTGACGGCCCGCTGGCCGGCTGGCAGCTCGAAATAGGCGCCGCGCTGCGGGCATACGCCTCTGGCGCTGGCGAAATGGACGATACGGACGATACGGACGATACGGGCGCCATGCCAGGCATGGGCGATACGGACGAAGCTGTCGCATTGCCCGGCGCGGGCGAAATTGGCGCCACAGCCAGTGAGGGCGCCATGGCCGGCGCCGCGTATGCCGGCCTCAGCGACGCGGTGGCGGCGCAGGAGCTGACGCTTGCCCTCGCCCAGGCGTGGGAAGCCGTCGATTTTGCCTTCTCAGGGCGCTCAGGCCGCGTGTGCGCGTATTCCGAGCTGCCGCAGCCCGGAAAAGGCTCGTCGTGCATACAGGCCGGCGCCCTGCAACGGGAAATAAGGGCCATGCTGCTGAAAAACTCCGACGACGCGCTCGGCGAGTTTTTCGCGGGGCGCATGCGCGGCATGGGACGGCGCGACACTTTGAAGCAGGTGCGCGCGATCGCGGCGCTGCTGGGCGCGCAGACCGAGCAGGCGATCAACATGGGCGATTTTGACGAGGCGATTGAGCGCAGCGCGAGCAAGCAGGAGATTCTGGACAGCCTCCGCGAGCTTTTCGCGGACGCGATGCAGCAGCAGGTCGAGCTGAAAGGCGCCGCGACCACGATAGACAAGATCAAGTCGTATGTAGACGCCAATCTGGAAAAGCAGCTTTCAATTAGGAAAATATCGCAGGACATTTTTATCAGCCCCGGATACGCCGGGCTGATTTTCAAGAAGACCACGGGGCAGACCATAAGGCAGTATATCCAGGCGCGGCGCATGCTTCTCGCGGCAGACTTGCTGCGGGCCAACCCCGCGATGCGCGTGTACGACATCGCGGGCAAGGTCGGCTTTGACGACGCCGCGTATTTCGTGAACGTGTTCAAGCAGTTGCACGGTTGCACGCCGGCGCAGTACAGGGCGCGCTCCGGGGCGCTGGCGGGAGGCGGCAGATGAGCCGGCGAGCGGGCGGCCCGTCTGCGCCCCGCGCGACTCGGGAGGGCGGAGGCAGGGTATGCCCCGGCCGGCGGATCCGCTGGCCGAAGCGCCGAACCGAAAAGCCGAACGGTCGCCCGAGCCCGCTGCGGGAAAGCCTGCGCAGCAAGCCGGCGTCCTTTTTGCTGTGCCTGTGCATAATTCCCGTATTGCTGCTCACGCTGCTCGCGTTTGGCGAGCTGTGCGTCGCGATTTACCGCGCCACCATCACGGACTACGTGAAGAAGGAGCTTGACCACAGCACGGACAACATAGCGGCGTATTTGGAAGGCGTGTTGTCCGAAACGGCGGGCGCGTCGTACAGCATATATTCCAACCAGCTTTTGCGGAGCACGCTCGTCAAGATCCGCGAGGACAAGGCCGAGCTTTCGATGGCCGAAAACATGCGCGTGTACCGAGAGGTCATCGACCCACTGCTCGCGTCCATCGTCCAGCCGCACAGGCTCACGGCAAACATATACCTTATGGACGGGCATCTGCACGCCGACGCGGTCAACGTGCATCGGATAGGCGATTTTCCGGACGATTTGCCGCTCGGCGAAATTTTGCGCGGCGAGGGGCAGGCGGCGAGCTGGAACGTGCATTATCTGGAAGACGCCGGAACCGCCGGGCGCGCGCCGGCCAAGGTTCTCAGCTTTTCCCGCGCCATGTATGCGGCGGACGCGGAGCCGCTGGCCGTCATAAGCATGGAGATCTACATATCTCAGCTTCAGGCGTCCGCGGAAAACATGCTCGCGACGCTGAACGGGGGCGCCTATTCGTGGCGGCTCGCGAATGGCCAGGAGGTGTTTTCGGGCGGGGAGGCGCGGGACGGCGACTGGGTGTCGGTCAGCGGGCTGGCCGCGAACGGCTCCACGCTCGAGGCTCGCTTCGCGAGCGATCTGGCGAGGCAGCAGGCCGCTCGGCAGCACGTCTGGCTCATTTTGGTGGCTTTCGCGCTCGCCCTGTGCGCCGCCCTGATTATTTTCGCGATAACGCGGGCTGTCCTCGCGCGCATACGCCTGGTCGCCAGCAAGTTCGCGTCTTTCGACGGGAGCGCGCTGCCGCCGCCGCTTGAGGGCGACGACGAGGCAGCCACGCTGGATCAGACGTTTTCAAGGCTCTTTCTCAAATACCGCGAGAATGTGGACAGCTCATACAGGCTCCAGCGGGCGATGGATCAGATGAAATATCACCTGCTGCTGTCGCGCATCAATCCGCACTTTCTTTACAACACGCTGAGCGCGCTGCGCTGGAGCGTGTTGAGGACGGGGGACGCGGAGGCCGCCGGCGCCGTGGACAGCCTCGTGTCGTTCTACAGGGGCGTTTTGGGCGGCGGGCGCGACTACGCCGCGCTGGGCGCCGAGCTGGACACGTTGCGGCAGTATGTCAAAATCTACTCGTTCACGTATTCCGGGGAAATCTCGTTTGAAACGGATTCTGCGGCCGACAACTGCCTGTTGGCCAAATTCCTGCTCCAGCCCGTACTGGAAAACGCCGTGGTTCACAGCGGCGCCCAGGCGGTGTGCCGCATACGCCTGAGCGCGGCCGTGAGCGGCGAACGGTTGCATATCAGCATCGCAAACAGCGGGGCGCCCATAGGCGAGGAGACGTGCGCGCGGCTGAACGCGCTGAACGGCGAGCCGCTGGACAGCCTGCGCGAAATGTACCCCGCCGGCGGGAGCGCGGCCGTGGCCGGAGCCATGGCCGGAAGCGGTGTTGAGGTCGGGGCGAAGCAGGGCGGCTACGGCGTGTTCAACGTCATTGCGCGCATACGCGTGCTCCACGGCGACGGCTACGGGCTGTGGCACGAGCCGCTGGACGGAGGCGGCGCGCTCGCCCGCTTCGTCCTGCCCGCGCAGGCAGACGCCGCCGGCGCGCAATAG
>JAISFK010000216.1 GCA_031263625.1 Clostridiales bacterium | reverse complement strand
GCGCCCGGTTGAGGCGCCAAATCTTGCAATGGGTGTTGACAAAAAGGCAAATTGGCCTATAATTGTATGCATAGGCTAACAACAAAGGAGCTGAGCTTGCAATGGAAAAAATTAAATTTCGCGTGGATGGCATGAGCTGCGGGCACTGCGAGATAGCCGTGCAGGACGCGGCCCGCAAGCTGCCCGGCGTCAAGAAGGCCAAGGCCAGCAGGCGCAAGAAGGAGGCCGTCGTGGAATACGACGCCGCGCTCGTGACGCGGGAGCAGATCGCGAAGGCCATCAGCGACACCGGCTACACCATTTTGCAGGGAGGGGAGCTTTAAAATGAGCAAAACCGCAATTATCTATTGGAGCGGGACGGGAAACACGGAAGCGATGGCGATAGCCATCGAAAAGGGCCTTAAATCGGGCGGCGAGGAAACGGCGCTGCTCGCGGCCGACAAGGCGACGCCCGGCGTGGCCGGCGAGTACGGCAAGCTGGCGCTCGGGTGCCCGTCCATGGGCGCCGAGGAGCTGGAGGACAGCGTGTTCGAGCCGTTTTTCGCGTCCGTCGAGCATGAGCTGGCGGGCAAAAAGATCGCGCTGTTCGGCTCCTACGGCTGGGGCGACGGCCAGTGGATGCGCGACTGGCAGGAGCGCGCGAAAAAAGCTGGCGCGGACGCGTTCGAGGAAGGGCTCATCATGCAGGAGGCGCCGGACGAGGCCGCCTGCGAGGCATACGGGAAGCGCTTCGCGGCGTATTGAGCGGAGCGGAGCGTTGCGGAGCGTTGCGGAGCGTTGCGGCGGCGCAAGCGGCGAGGCGGGCGTCGCGGCGGCAAGCTCTACGGCGGCGCAAGCGTCGCTGCGGCAATCGGAATGGCGGCGCTGCGGCAATCGGAGCCATGCATATTTTATGCATGGCTCCGATTTGCTTGATTCGCCTATATATACTGATTAATCTCGCCGCCCTGCGGCCTCTATGTGCCTCCGCAGCGTCGCCGCGGCCTCCGCTCGCGTGGCCGCGCCGCCCGGCTCGAACAGATTGCCGGGCCTGCCGTTGACAATCCCCTCTCTTGCCGCCCACGCCACGGCCTCTGCGGCGTAATCGGCCACGTCGGCCGCGTCGGCGAACGGCAGCGCCCCCGCCGCCGCGCCGCCGCCCGCAAGGCCGCCTTCCGGCCGGGCGCCGCCATTCGGATCCTGCTCGCCGCCGGCGAGCGCTGAGTACCTGTGCAGCAGCGTCACCATGTCCTGCCGGGTTATCGCGGCGTCCGGCTCAAAGAGCCCGCCGCCCACGCCGCGCGCCAGGCCGATCCGCGCCGCCCAGCCCACGGCCTCGCCGTACCAGGCGCCGGCGTCCGCGTCGCCAAAGGCCGCGCTCCCGCCCCCGCCATCGCCCCCGGCGGCGGCCGGGCTGCCCGCCAGGCGGTGCAACATCGTGACAATCATCGCGCGCGTCACGCGGGCGTTCGGCTCAAATGTCGTCGCGCTCGTGCCCGCGCACAGGCCGTTCGTGACCGCGTACTCCACGTCGCCGTAGAACCAGTCGCCCTCCGACACGTCCGCGAACGGATTCGCCCACGCGCCCGCGCCCGCGCCCGCGTCATGGCCCACGGCGTAGTACGACAGGTGCGGCAGCCTGAACGAGACCTCCCCGGCCTCCGCGTCGTGCTCGCTCGGTATCCTCTCGAGCGCGGCAGCGCCGCCCGCGTCGCCGCCCACATGCCAGACGCCCGCCGGCAGCCTGCCGCCGTAAGGGACTGAGGCGCGCATTTCGCCGTCGTAGGCGTGGATATGCGCGCCGCGCGAGTAGACGGATATGCTATACAGCGCGGCGCCCGCCGGCAGCGCGGCCGCCTGCCTGCGGGAAAGCTCTCCCGGCCCCGCCTGCGCGACCTCTATCGTGATCTCCGTCCCCACCGCCTGCGAGACAAGCGAGAGCGCCGCCGTCGCGTCCACCGAAATGGCGCCGTCCGGGAACAGCACGACCAGCCTCATCTCAGCCAGCGCCAGCCCGGACAGCCCCTCCTTGGGCTCGAACGTCGCCGCGCGGGCGTCCGGGATCCCCGAAATGTCCACGGACGCGACGCCGCCGTCGCTTTTTTCGACTATCTCCGCGACCTTCGCGGGCGGCAGCTTTATGACGATGTTCCCGCCCTCGTTCGCATAGTCGAGCTTCACGCGGCCTCCGTTCGCCGTCGCCGCCGCGCCCACTGCGCCCCCTGCGGCCTCAGGCGCGACTGCGGACGCGCTCGCGGCCGGCGCGCGCGTCTCGCCGCCCCTGTCTGTCGGCTCGGCGTCTTCCGGGTTTTCCGGAGGTTCCGGGTTTTCCGGGGGTTCCGGGCCGTCGGGCGCCGGCGGGACGTCTGGGGTTTCGCGGTAGAGCGCCCGCAGAGCCACGTCGTCCTCCGGCATCGTTATCCGGCCCGCCTGCGCCTCCGGCAGCGCTATCGCCGCCCCGGCGCGTTGCTCCCACCCGCCGAACTCCCGCCCGGCGGGCGCCGGGTCCGCGCTTATGCCCACGCTCTCGCCCGCCCTGTACTTGCCGGGCAGTTTGCTCGACCCCATGGCCGCCGTCGCGTTTTCCAGCGCGAGCTCGGCGTACCTCAGCGACACCATGGCTATGGCGCTCCGCGCCGGCGCAGATCGGGTCTCGCCCGTGGCCGCGGGATTGCTGTTCACGGCCTCGCACCAGTAGTGCGCGGCGCCCGGCTCGTCGGCGGGCAGGTCCAGCGTCGGCGACGTCGCGCCCAAAATCCGCTCGCCGCCCGCGTATCCGTCCGCCGAGCTCGAGTACCACTGGTAGCTCACCGTCCCACCGTCCGGGGCGGACGCCGGCGCCGAGAGCTCAAGCGCGGCGCCGCCCACAAAGCCGGCGCGCGGCGCGGGGTGCCCGCCAAACACGGGCTGGGCGGCGTGAATCGGCGCCAGCACCGTCACGGTCGCCTCGGCCGTCAGCAGGCCGGGGTTCGACGCGAGCGGGGGCAGCGCCCCGAGCGCCGCCGTGAACACGTAGCTGCCCGGCGCGCCCTCGTCGTAGCCCGCGCACTCCCAGCCCGCCACGGGCACCGTTATCTCGCCGTGCGTGGCGCTTGCCGCGACCTCCCTCGGCAGCATGTTCCCGTCCCACAGCTCCGCCGCCGTCTTTGCGCCGTAGCCGGCCGTTCCGGCAACGATCGGCGCTATCGCGGCAAAGCCCTCGATCTCCCCGTCGCGCACCGAAAAGCCCAGATCGTAGCTCTTGGGCGCTATGCCGGCGCCGTCCGCGCCGCTCACCGTCAGCGTCGCGTAGTACGCGCCCGGCTCCAGCCCCGTCTTCGGCCGGACCGCCGCCGCCTCCAAAGCCGCGCCGCCCGCGTCTATGCTCGGTATGCTCGCCGTGCCCGCCGCGCCGTTGCCGCCGCCGCCCGGCGGCAGCAGCTCGAACGCGGAGGCGTTCGCGCCGGACAGCCGCGCCTCGAGCGCGCCCGTCGCCAGCGCGCCCTCGTTGCGCACTGCGACGGCATGCGCCGCCGGCGGCTCCGCGTAGCCGTAGTGTGCGCCGGCGAAAGCGTAGAGCCCGCTGACGCCGAGCGAGATCGCGCGCGGCGCGTCGCCCACTGTCACGCTCGCCGACGCCTTGAGCGGCGTGTCGAACACGTTGGGCTTCGCGGCTGCGTCCAGATCGGCGTCCCCCTCGAACACGTAGGCGCCCACCTGCCGCAAGTACGGCAGCGCGTTGGGCGCGTACTCCTTGGGCAGCATGTCGTCCCGGCGCCCCGTGTACGACCACTCGACCGACGCCGGGGCCTCGCCGCCCTCGTAGAGCGCCGTCGCGCCTGGGCGCTCGCTGTTGAGCCTCGCCGTGATCCCGCCCAGGCTGGCGCTCGCGTCCGGCACCTCGCCCGCCGTGCCTGCGGCGAGCGGCTGCACGGCCGCAAAGCCCGTGACGGCCGCCCTGTTCACCGTGAACTCGACGGATATCTCCGCCAAAATGCCGTTGCCCGCCCCCGCGCCCGCGCTCTCGACCGTCAGCGTGTCCGAGTGGTGGCCCGCCGCGAGCCCGATCTTTGGCTTCACCGAAAAGCTCGCGCTCTCGCCCGGCGCGAGGCTCGCCACGCTGCCGTCCGGGACGCCGGCCAGCTCGAACGGGCTGTCCGCCCCGCGCGCGAGCGACACGGCGAGCGCGCCATCCGCGCCCGCCGGATCGAGCATGCTCGACCCCGTCGGCTGGTTTCCGCTGTTTGTGACCGCGATCGCGCGGGGCGCCGCGTCGGAATAGCCATACGCGGCGAGCGGGAAGCGCACCCCGGACGCCGCGGCCCCCAGGGACACGCCCCACGCGGGCGCCGTCAGGCTCGCCCGCACGGCGAGCTCCGCCTGCGCGCCGCTAAATTCCCCGCTGTCCTCGCTCCCCCCGTCGCCGCCGACGGCGCCGGGGACGGCTTTCAGGCGCACCATGTACGCGCCCGGCGCGAGGCCCGCCGCGCGCCCGGCCGCGCTGCCGGCCGTCCATTCGGCCGCCCCCTCGGCGCGGTACTCCATCGCCTCCGTGACGCCCGCCAGCGCGCCGTCTCTGAACCCCGCAAACGTCTCGCCCTCGGCGCTCACGCCGCCCGGCGCGGCCCTCGTCGGCTTTATGCGCAGCGCGGTTGCCTCGCTGTCCGGGCTGCCCGGCACCGCCGCCAGGCGCCGCACGGCGATGGCCTTGCCGTGCCAGGCGGCGTCTATGGCGATGGCCCCGTCAATGGGCGCAATGGGCGCGAGCGCCCCCGCCGCCTCGCCCGCCACGGCTATGCTGTAGCTGTGGCCGGCGTTGCCGTCGGCGCCGCCGTCCGGGACAAGAGCGCCGTTTATGTAGTCTATCTCGACAGTTGGCGCGTCCGGCCGCCGCGCGTACTCGGCCGTCACGGTGGCGCCGCTCGCCGGCATGGCATACGTCGTGGCGGCGGCCGCGGCGTCCGCGAAGCCGCCTCCTGCGCCGGCTGCGCCGCCGTCCTGCCTCCACGCTTTAAAGACCTGGCTGTCGCCGTCCATGGTTTCCGGCGCCTCGATGCCCACGAGCGCGCCCGCCGCGTATCTGCCGGCAACCGCGCCGCCCGCGCCTGAGATGGCGCCGCCGCCCTCGACGGCCAGGCTGTAAGCCCGCGCGACATTCGTCACGGCAATCTCGCCCAGCGCGGCGCGCAGCTCGCCGACGTGCCCGTCCGTCGTGTCCGCCAAAATGGCCGTTACTTCGTATGTGTTGTCGCCGTAGTCCTCAATGCCCGTCCAGCCGGCCAAAAGCGTGATGGCGAGCCGGTTGCTCAAATTCGCTCTTACGGCGCCGTCGAGCAGGAACGGCCGCGCGCCGTCCCCCGCCGTCGCGTACAGGCTCTCGTCCAGCCGCGTTTCGGCGCCGCCATCCTTGTTCCTTATGTAGATGCCGGCGACCTCCGTGCCGCCGTATTCCTCGCCCAGGCGCAGCGCCAGCGCGGGAGCGAGCGTCGCGTTGAGCGCGTCCAGCCCCGGCAGCCGCTGGAAGCCGCCCTCCGTCGTCATGTAGTTGTTGCCCGCCGCGTCGAGGAAGTAGGCCGCGCCGGACAGATCGTCGCCCTTGGCTATGCCCGGAACGGCTATGGCCTCCACGCCGAAAGCGGGAATCGACAGCTCGGCGCTCCCGCCCGCCGCCACGCTCAGGAACACGCGGTACACATCGCCCTCCGCGTCGGTCACGGGCATGACGGCCGCGATCTCCGCGCTCGCGCTCGCGCCGGCGCCGGCCGCGCCCGCCAGCGCCATCTCGCCCCCATACGGGCTGTCGTAATCGACAATGGCCTCCGGCGGCACCCCAAAGCCCTCAAGCTTCACCTGTATGTAGCTCGTCGAGTAGCCCTGCACCTGGCCCAGCCGGACAAGGCCCATGGAACGCGGCAAGACGGCGGGCGCGCTGCCCGCGACGGCGCCGCCCAGGCTCGCGATCTGGTAGTGGTATGCTTCCCTGAGGCTCGCGTAGTTCAGGTCTATGCTCACGGTGATGGGGTCGCCGCCCTTTGCGGCGTTCAGCGGCGTCACGGGCAGCGTGAACGTCTTATTGTCGGCCGACGGATTGGCAAGCGCCCCGCCCGGCGTCTTTCTCGCCGCGCCGCCCACGGAAACGCTCTCCCACGCGAGGGCTGCGGCGTCCGGCTGCACTGCGCGCTCGAAAGTGAGCGTCAGCGTGTCCGTGAGCGCGTCGTTGCCGCCCGCTCCGCTTGCCGCGACGCCGGCCAGCTCCAGCCTTGGATGCACCTGGAACTTGACGGGGCGGATCGACGTGCTTGAGTTGTCATACGTGATCTTGAGCTCCGCCGCGTATTCGGCGGCGCCGGGCGCAAGATCGTCCGCCGGCCCCACCGCCCACGGCGCCGCGCCCGAAAGCGCAAACTTGGCGTTGTCGGGATCGCCCGGATCGTTCCACTCCACGCCCACAATGTCGCCGGCTTCATCGCCGTCCAGCGCGACCGGCAGGGCCTCGACGTGCGCGTAGCCCTCCAAGGCGCTGCCGAAACGCAGCTCGCCGTAGTCGCGTATGAGGAAGTGGCTGCGCTCGCCGTGGAAGCGCCCGTCTGGGCCGTCAGCCGCCGCGACGCGGATATAATATTCGCCGGGCAGGAGTTCGTCCAGCGTCGGGGCGACGAACGATGTCCAAGCGTCGCCTGCGGCGGCCGCTTCTCTGTATTCATAGGCGTAGCCGGCAATGGGATTCGCTATGGAAATCGAGCCCCTCCCGCCGCCGGAGGCCGGGCTGGCCAGGTTTGCCGCCTGCCCATCGGGCGCGGCGGGCCTCGCGGGGATCTCCAGCTGCTGCGGCTCGCTGTCCACGCTCGCCGGGCCGCCCTTTTTGACGATGGCGCGCGGGCCGCCGCCCATCCACGCCGCGTCCAGCGGCACATTCCCCGCGCCGTCGGCCGTCCGCTCCGCGCCGCCGACCAAGTAAGTTTCGTTCGCGGCAAGCCCCTGCAGCAGCTCGCCGGCAAAGTCTATCGACGCGGCCGGAGTCGCCTCCCGCACGGCCCTGTACACGGTCACGGTTGCGGTGTTGGGAGGCGCCGGCGAAGTCACATTGTAGTTCGCCAGATCTACGACGCCGACGCTCACTGCGCCGCCGTTTGCCACGCCGCCGCCCAGCTCTATGGGCACGGCCCACTTCGAGTGCGGGACGGCCGCGCCCGCCTCCGTGATGTCGGCCGCAGCGCCGCGCGCGGAGGCGCCGCCCGAGAGCGCGGCGTTGCTCGCCGCAAAGTCCGCCACGGGCTTGTCGAAGCTTATCTCAATGAACAGCGTTTCGGCCTTTCCGTCCTCGCCGCCGCGTTGCGCCGCCTCAAAGGCTATGCCCGCTTTCGCGATCGTCGCGGCCACGGCCGGCTGCGCGAGGGCGTAGTTGCCGGCCGATGCGCCCGCCAGCGCGAACGCCCCTATGATCTCCAGCGTCCCCGTCCCGGCGCCGGCGCTCTGGAGCAGGCCGCCCGACACGTCGGCCTTGTCCAGCGCGAGCTCGTCGGCACCCACGATTCCGGGGAACTCCACCGCATTGCTTGCGTCTATGTTGCCGTTTCCAAAGGCGTTCGTCCCGTCGTAGACCTTTGACGCCGTCACGCCTGTCGGCGTCACGGGCTTTGGCGCTATCGCGTAGTTGCCGAGCGCCAGCCCGCTGGCCGCCTCGTAGCGCGAGCCGGCCTCTATGTTCGCCGTCACGGCGTATGTGCCGGCGTCCTTCGGCGCCGCCGCGCTCCCGTTGTAGAGCACGGTCACGGCGCCCGTCCCGCCGTCGGCGCTGTACGCCGGCTTCACGCCGACCGCGCCTATGCCCTGCGGGCTCCCGTTATACATATCGTCCTGCGGGATGGCGTAGTCGAGATCGCCCGCGCCCCGCGCCCCGGCCAGCGCCACGTCGAATGTTACCGTGAAGCTCGCCGTCACGCCCAGCGCGCCCGGCGCGCCCGGCCGCCCCGCCTCCGCCGGGCTGGCGGACACGGTCACTGTGGCCTCGTAACGCCCCGCCTCGAGCCCCGGCGCGGGCGACACGGAGAACAGCGCCTGCCCGCCGGGCTCTATCCGGCCCATGCCCGCGCCCGCCAGCGCGAAAGCGCCGGCGTCGGCGCCGTCGCCATCTGCGGAGAGCGCGGCCGTCGCGCCGGCGAGCGGCTGGTTGCCCGCGTTTGTCACGGCGACGACGGCGGAGCGCTCCCCGCCGTAGCCGTATGCCGCGCCCGCAAACTCAAGGTTGGCGCCGCCCGCGCCCGTGTCGAGCGACACGGCCCACGCGGCCGGCTCGCCCGCCGCCACGCTAATCTGCGCCTCGCTGCCGCAAAAGCTCGCGCCCGCGACGGCCCTGTAGCGCACGGCGTAGTCGCCCGGCGCGAGCCCCGTCAGGCTGCCCGCCGAGCCGCAGCTCTCCCAGGCAATGCCGTCCGGGCTGTACTCCATGCCCGCGTAGTCCATGTCGCCCGTGACGCCCCGGATCTCGCCGTCGCGAAAGCCCGCGAACGTTTCGGCTTTCGCGATCAGCCCGGCGGGCGCCGGCGGCCGCGCCGGCAGCTTGAGCGTCTGCGCGGCGCTCGCGGCCGCGCCGCCCGAGGCGAGCCGCGTTATCGCGAGCGTCGCCCCGATCCAGTCCTCGTGCCCGGCAAGCGCGAGCCTGCCGTCCGCGTCCGCCGTCCAGCTTGCGGGCGAGCCGCCCGCCGGCGCCGCTATGCTGTAGCTCGCGCCCGCGGCAAAGCCCGCCAGCGCCTCGCCCTCGTAGTCAACGGCTATCGCCGGCAGGGCGTGCCTGTAGTTCGCCGCCAGCGCCGCGCCCATGGCCGGCATCGTGTACGTCGTGGACGCGCTGTCCGCGTGCGCGAAGCTGCCCTCGCCTTCCGGCGCCGCCGCCGGCACGGCCGTCCACCTGTCGAACGCGAGCCCCTCGCCGGGGGCGTCCGCCTCGATGCTCACGGCGCTGCCCGCGGCGAAGCGCGCGGCCGTCCCGCCGCCGGCCGCCGCGCCAAATTCGCCGCCCGCGACCGTCAGCGGCCAGGACTTTGTCACGTTGTCCGCCCCGACAAACGCGATCAGCAGGGCCTCGCCGCCGGCCGCCCCGCCGCCGTCGCCATTGCCGTTGCCGCCGCCCCCGTTGCCGCCGCTGCCGCCTCCGGCCGCCCCGGCGCCATCGAACAGGGCGGCGATTTCATAGCCCTCGCCCGCCGCCGCGACGTCCGGGTCGGCCCAGCCGTCCAAGAGCTGCAGCGCAAGCTGCGCGGAGAGCCGCGAGCCGGCGGCCGGCCACGGCTTTCCGTCCAGCGAGACCTCCACATTCATGCCGCCCGTCTGCTTGCGGTAGAGCGACGGGTCGAGCGTCGCGCCGTTCACGTAAACGGCCGCGATGTCGCTGTCGCCGTACTCCGCGCTCGTGAGAATTTCGAGTGCCGGCACGGCGATGCCTCCGTGCGCGTCGATGCGCGGGAGAATCTGGCGGCCGCCGAGATCCGTCCTGTAGTTGTTTCCGCCGTTGTCGAGGGCGTACACGGTGCCGCTCAAAGCCCTGCCCGCCGCGACCACGGCGCCGCTCACCGCCGCCGGCGCGACGCCCCAGCCCGGAATGGAGACGGACAGGCTGCCGTCCGCGATCGTGTCGTTCTGCGCGTCGAAAAACACGCGGTATGTATAGTTCATGTCGTCGTCAACCCGCATGACGGACGTTATGCTGCCCGCGCCCAGCCCGCCGCTGAACTTGATCGGGCCGCTGTCGCTGTACGCGCCCGCGCCGCCAAAGAACTGCAAATCCTCCGGCATGATGGCGTATCCTGGCCCGCCGGCGCTGTCCGGCCTGGCGAGCGTGAACTGTATGTAGCTCGTGGAGTATCCGGCGACGGGCGTGACGGCTTTCGCCTCGGCGATCCGCCTCGGGATCGCCACCTTCGCCTCGCCGTTGTCGGCATCTTTGCTGTCCGCGGACGCGACGCCCTCCCGCTCCCGCTGGAAGGCGAACGCCGTCTCGTCCAGCAGCACCTCCGCCGCTATCGGGTCGCCCGTTTTTTTGCGCAGATCCAGCGCGGCCGCGACGGTGTAGGCCGCCCTCGGCGCCCCCGGGTCGTCGGCGGCGTCCGTGAAGCCCGCGCCGCTCTTGGCCACGCCGGCCAGGCTCACGTCGCCGAATTTGATCGCCACGGGATATGCAAATTCAATCCTCACGGCCTCCGTCGCGCCGCCGGCCCCGGCGATCGCCCTGACGGCCGATATCTTCGCGCGCGGGTGCACGGTGAGGCGCACGCGGGCGCAGCGTCAGCGGGCTCCCGTCCGCGTCCGCGGTGGCGCTCGCTTCGAGCGTTTCCTCGTATTCTCCCGCCGGCAGCCCCGGCTTCGCCGCGACGGTCCAGACTCCCGTGCCGTCCGCGCCGCCCGCGCCGTCATATGAAAGCGCGAACGGCGAGCCCGCGCCGAGCGCGGCTATGCTCGCGATGCGCGCGCCCTCGGCCTCGACGGCCGCGCCCGGCGCCGGCGCGTCGCCTTCGAGCGCGTCGCCGAGATCGACGTCGCCGGGCGGCAGGATCGCGCGCGACACGGCCTCGCCGTCAAAGCTCGACGGCGTGTCCTTTTCGCGCAGGAAGACCCTGGCCCAGCCTGCGCCGTCCGGCAGCGCCACCTCCAGGCTCGCCGCCTGCGCCGGCGCGTCGGCGGGCGCCGTGGCGCCGCCGCCCGCATAGCTCATGTAGTATTCGTAGCGCTTCGACGGGGCGAGGCCGGACAGCGAGCCGACCGTGGCGCCGCCCGAAGTCCGCGACGAAACCTCGATGTCTGAGGGCGCGGCGGGGCGCGGGCTGACGGCCAGCTCATACGGGTCGCTGTCCACCGTTTTCGCCTCGCCGAGCCTGACTATGCCCAGCGTCCTGCCGAGCCAGCCCGACGCTATCTGGATCGCCGTCTCGCCCGCGCCGAGCGGCCCCGCCACGACCGCGCTCAGGCCGCCGGAGGGCGTTATGGCATAGCTCGCGCCCGGCACGAGGCCGGTGAGCGTCTCTTCGGAATAGTTGATCCCGACGCTGTTGACGACGAGCTTCACCGGCCTGTATACCGTCACGCCGACGGGCGCCGCGCCCGCGATCTCGTGGTTCGACAGCCCGGCGACGCCGGCGCTGACCGTCCCGCCGTTTGGCGTGCCCGCGTCCAGCGCCAGCGGCACGACGTAGATGCTGCCGCTCCCGAACCGGCGCTCGTAGCCGGCCGGGGCCGCAACCTGCCTCTCGGCCGCGCCCGCCGCCTTCGCGCCGGTCAGCGCCAGATTGCCCGCCCCGAACTCGTCCACGGCCTCGCCGAACTCCACGATCAGCCCCGACGTCTGCAACTTGCCGTCCGCGCCGCCGAGCTGCGCGGCAAAAAATTTCGTTTCGCGCTTTTGCACGGTGATCTGAATGGACGCCTCCGCGTCCGCGTAGCGCGAGCCGTCCGCGATCCGCGCCCGGACCGTCGCCGGGCCGCCGGCATTCAGGCCCCTCGCGACGCCGTCGGGCGTGACGCTCAGGTAGCTGTTGGCGTCGGCGGAGAACACTATATCGCCGTCGTCGTCGCCCAAATTCGGCAGGGCCTGCAGCGCCGCTTCCGAGCCGTACTCCACCGTCGCGCCAATGATCGTCAGCTCCCGCGCCGCTTTCGCGACCGAGTAGGCGGCGCCTTCCGACGCCGCGGCGGCGTAGCTGGCGCTGCCGGAGTATTCGGCCGTGAACGTGGACAGCCCGGCCGCGCCCAGCTCGAAAGCCATGTCCGCGTCGCCGCCCGAAAGCGCCTTGGCCTCGCCGATCGCGGCGCCGTTCCGCTTGAACGTGACCGTGCCGGCCGGGACGTCGTTGGACAGCATGTTCCTCACCTGCGCGCGCAGCGTCGCGGTCTGCCCGTACTGCGCCCCCGACGCCGGGGATATGGCCAGCGTGACGGACGGCGCGGCCTTTGCCACGCTGAACGCGCCGGAGGCGGCGCCGGCATAGTTGCCGCGCCCCGTCGCCGTGATCGTGCCCGCGCCTATCGCCGTGCCGCCGGACGTCACGGCGAGCGTGTAGTCCGTGCCGTGCGCGAGCGCCTGCCCGCCCAGTTCCACTGTCACGTCCTGCGCCTGGGGCGTCACGGGGGCGCCCGTGTACGGGTACTCTTGCGAAACGCGCACGGTGGCGCCGCCGATTGGGCGCGGCGCCACCGTGACGCCCGCCGTCGCCGTCGCCTCCAGGTACGTCCCGTCGGACGCCTTGCGCGCCGTCACGGCGATGGGCCCGCCCGCTTTTTTCGTGGTTATGGCCCCGTCCGCGCCGATGTCGAAGAAGTCGTTCGCGGGCGCGGAGAACACGACCGCGCCGCCGCCGCTGCCGCCCGACGTATCGAGCCGCCCGCCGGCGTCGCCGAATGTGACCGTGGTGGCGCCCGTCACGGCGAGCGCCTCCTGTGCCACGAGTTCCGTCGTGTAGCCGGACAGCGTGTCCTGCGCGCCGCTGTAGTTGCCGTCGCCCGCGTAGACGGCGGCGAAGGCATACGTGCCCGCCGCCGGCGTCACGAGCTCCGCGCTCGCCGCGCCGCCCGCTATGCCGGCGACCGCCAGCGTTTCATCCCCGCCGCCCAGCGAATAGCGGAACTCGACCGTCCCTTCCGGCGGCGCGACGCCGCTGACGCCCGTCAGCCGGGCGGTGAGCGCGATGACAGGCGGCGGCCCGCTCCCGAAGCTCGCCGACACGACTATCGCGGGGGACGCCTTGCCCACCGCGAGCGGCACGCCGACAGGCAGGGCATAGCCCTCCGGCAGGCCGTAGTTTGCGCGCGTCTGCGCGTCTGGCGCGAACAGCGCCGGCTGATCGCCGCTCCCCGCCGCCGGCCGGGCGGCCGCGTCCTCCCACGCGAACGCGCCGCGCGGGTCGCCGCCCGTCAGCGCGGACTCGCCGAGCGCCTGCCCGTATGAGATCGGCGCCGCCGACGGCAGCGCCGGCGCGATCTGCGCGAAAGCCTCCGGCGTGCTCGGCTCGATGGTCCCGTAGACCTGCGGCAGGCCGGCCAGCGCGTAGTTTCTGAAATCGTTGCCCGCGAGCGCGAAGGCGCCTCCCAGCACGAGGCTCCCGCTGCCGACGTTCGCGCTCGCCAGCGTCCCGGAGGCGCTTTCGGCGGACAGCGCCAGGTCGTCGCCGGCGACCATGCCGTCAAACGCTATGCCGCTCGTGTCCATCGCGCTGCCGTCGAACGCCCTGCTCCCGTCGTAGCGCTTCGAGGCCGTGACCGTGCCGGACGGCGCCGCCGCCCTGGGCTGTATGGTCACGCGCACGGCCGCCGCGCCGATCTCGTAGTTGGCCGACCTTTCGCCCGTGAGCCTCATGTCCGCCGCTGCCACCCTGTTCACGCCTGCGGACTTGTCCGACAGCTTCCCCTCGGCGGCGACGGACAGGCCGACCTTGCCCGCGTCGTCCGCCAGCAAGCCGTCGAGCGACGCGCCCGCCGCGGACATGGCGACGCTGTCCGTGCCGTCGTACACGCGGTTGATCGCCTTCGCGCCCCTGACGGAAACCGTCTTGGGGCTTACGGCGACGACCGCGTCCTTCTCCACGGTGTCATAGCCCGTGGCGGCGTACTGCAGCGTGACGGCGGCGCCCGCGCCGACGTCGCCGACGAGCGACGACGCGCTCGCGCCCGGCTTCAGAGCCCAGCCGCCGGGCGTTATCGTCGCCTGGGCCAGCGTCTGCCCGTATGTGGCCAAAATCGACGGCGACTGCCTGTAGCCGGGGTTCTGGTCGGCCGGGAGCGGAATGATGGCGTCCGTCGCCTCCGACCACAGCGCGCCGGAGAAGCCGGCGGCCGTGACGCGCACTTTCAGCCTGAAATTCGCGTCCGCGAGCTGCGGGGTATATTCCGGCGACGTGCTCGCCGCGCTCACGGCAAAGTAGCCAGTCTCGTCCGTGCCGCGATACCATGTGTAGTGCAGCGGGCCCGCGCCCGGCTCGTAGCCCGCGTTGCCTATGGCCGCGGACGCCGTCAGCGCCTTGCCGATCGCCGGGCCGCCCTCCGGCGCGACGGCGGTCGCCTCGCCCTCTATGGGCGGCATGGGCGCGTCGTACAGCGTTTCCGCGTTGAAGTTGTCGGCCGTCCGCTGGTATGTGTTCGCGAACGGCGCGTCGTGCCCCGCGGTCCGCACGGACACGGGCCTGCTCTCAGGTATGCCGGCCGCGTCCTTGGGCGTCGCGGGGAGCCAAAAATACACGTTGCCGGCCGCGTCCGCCCTGACGTCCTTGATGCCGTACACGCCGCTCGCCGCGTCCGCCGCCTGCGCGGCGGCTATTCCGTCTATCTCCGCCGCCGCCACGCTCGCGTTCGCCTGCAGCGACGCTCCGTAGCCGACCGTGAGCGTGTTCAGGTAGACGGGCTCGCCCGCGCTGTTCGCGATCGCGCCGAGGCCCGATAAGTAGCCGTTGCCGCGCGTCACGTTGACGCTGCCGCCATTGACGGTGACAGCTCTGCCGCCGAGCAACGCGCTGGTGACGTTGCCGCCGTTTATGGCGAGTATGCAGGAATCGATGAGAATCCGCTCCGCGTACACCGTGCCGCCGTTGATTGTCACGTAGCCCGCGCCCTAGGTGCCGATGCCGAGGCCGCCGCCATAACCGCCCTTGCCGCCGAGCACGCTGATATTGCCGGAATTGATGACGATGTTGCAGCCGCCGTTGCCCCAGTTGCGGCCCATGGCCGCCTGCCCGCTGTTGTTAGGCGCCTGCGCGAGCAGGCTGCCGTCCCCGTCCACCGTGAGCGCGTAGCCCACGGCCTCGCTTGCGGACGTCGTGATCAGCTCGTTCGCGCCCTCCAGCGTCAGCCAGTTGCTGGCGCTGGCGCTGGCGAACGCGCCGCCCGCGGGGGAGTTTATTTTTACGTCCCTTATCGTGACGCGCGCGCCGCCGGCGGCCGATATGATCTCTTCTGTCGGCGACTTGCCGCCCGGCCTGTGCTCTATGCGGACTTCCGGGCTGGCGCCGCTGACGCTGTGCGTCACGCCGTTGAAGCTGTAGTTCGCGGGATATATGCCGCCGTTGTCGGGGCCGTTTTTCGCGTAGCCGACGAGGGAGCTCGCGATCTCCGCGACGATGCCGCCCATGCCGCCCATATCGCCGGCGGGGCGCGCGTAGCTCGCGCTGTGGTTCGCGGCGACGTTGTTGAGCTGCAGCGTGAGGCTCGCGCTCGCGCTCGACTCCGGCAACCAGAGGTAGAGCCGGCCGGCCGCGTCGGCCGCCGCGCCCATGACGGCGTAGCCAGCAAGGGCGTCGCCCACGCCGGTCACGGCCGCGCCGGGGTACAGGCCGCCGGCCTGGTGCCCCGCGATGGAAGTGAGGAGCGTGAGCGTATTCATGTATACGGCCTCGCCGCTTTCGTTTTTCGGCTGCGCCGCGAACGCCGCCGATCCGCCCTCGATGTTCAGGCTGCCGCCCAAAATGACGGCGTCGCCCGCAAAGCCGGGCGCGTCGGAGTTGCCGCCGCCGCGCTTCGCGCTGAGCGCCCCGCTGCCGCCGAGCCGCAACACCGCGCCGGCCGCGCTCGCATCGACGGCAGGCGCGCCCGCGCCGCCCGTCAGCGCGCTGGCGCCCGACAAAAACAGCGTCGCGGCGGCGCCCTCGCCGAGCGATATTGCGCTTTGGCCAGGTTCAAGGCCCTCTATCGTCGCGTCCTGCAGCGATATGGTGGCCTCCTGGCCTGACGCGACGGCAAAATGCCTGCCGTCCGCAACCGAGCCGACAATCAGCACGTCGGCGCCGCCCTCGACCGTGTACGTTTTCGTCTCGCTGGCGTAAGCCCAGCCCTCGCCTGACGTGTCCCCATCCGGCGGGCCCGCCCCCAGATCGATTGCGCGGGTGCCGCTGCTCGCGACCGAAATCTCCGCCGCGTCGCTGCGCGGCGAGGCGTAGCGCTCCGGCGTCTCCTTCACGCGGGCGAAGAAGTAGCCCGTGCCGCCCGAGAGGCCGGCAAACACCGGGCTGTCCTGCCATGCGGCGGGCTCCACGCCCAGCTGCGTCGCCATGGCGTACTCATGGCCCTCCGTCGCGGCGAGCGTCACGCGCGTGGACGACGTGCCCGCCGGCACGGCCGCGGGCGGGCTGGGCTTCGCGGGGGCGGGCTGCTTCACCGCGGCGTTCGCCGTCTCGGCGGAATAGACCTCTCCCGTGGCGTACTGCGCGACAATGCTCACCCTTATCTTCTTGCCCACGTCCGCCGCCTGCACGACGTACTCTATCGGCAGCGGGCCGTAAACGCCGTTCTCGTCCTCGCCGAGCGCCTGCGCGCCGCTTGTCACGTTCCCGCCCGTGACGCGCCAGTAATACGTTATCTCGCCAAAGTCGCCGGACGGAACCGTATACAGCGAGTCTATGTTGGCGGTGAGCGTGTCGCCGACGCGCGGGCTCGTCTGCCCGGTCGCCAGGCTGATGGTGGGCGTCCCCTGCAGCGCGCTGCCGGGCACGACGGCGTCCGTTGCCTGGGATCTGACGGCGCCTGCGGCATACTCCGGCGCGACAGACACCTCGGCGTATATCCGGCTGCCTATGTCGCCGACCGCCACATGGTAGGCGATGGGGGGGTACTCGCCGGACTCGCCGGGCGCCGCCTCGCCGTAGTGGAGAACGGTGTCGGCCGCGTCGCCGGCGTCGCCGGCCGCGCGCCAGCTGTAATAGATCGTGCCGACGGCGCCACCCGCGGGCGACGGCACGAGCCCGGATATGTCCGCTACGAGCGTGTCGCCGGAGCGCGGCACCTGGTGGCCGCCCCCGCTTATGGCCAGCGTCACGGCGCCGCCGAGCTCCGGCGCCGGCCCGTCGGCCGCCTCCAGCAGCGCGCCGTCTGCCGCAGGATCCGATGCGGCGCCATCGGCCGCAAGATCCGGCGCGGCTCCATCTTCATCCGACGCGGCGCTGTCTGTCGTTGGAGCTGGCTCGGCACCGCTTTCGCCCGATGCGGCGTCGTCTGCCGCAGGATCCGGCTCGACGCCATCTTCATCCGGCGCGGCATGGTCTGTCATAGAATCCGGCGCGGCGTCCTTGGCCACTAGCTCTGACGCATTGCCATCTTCATCCGACACGGCATCGTCTGCCACTGGATCTGACGCGACGTCCTCAGTCACTGGATCTGGCTCGGCGCTATCTGCACCGCCTGCGCCATTGGCACCGTCGCTGTCCGGCGCGCCAATCCCGTCTTCGCCAAAAGCTCCAAGCGCGCCCGAGCCGTCAGGCCCGCCCGCGCCAACGGGCCGCGCCACATTGAGCGCGGACGCGCTCGCCGGCGCAAAAGCCAGCGTCGCCATGACCATGGCCGCCACCAAAACCACCGAGAGCAACCTGCGCATCGACCGCCATATCTTCATTTTCAGCACCTCGCCGTCATAGAATCCGCCATTATGGGCATATATGCATATATTTTCCCTTATTTCCCCCGCGCTCCCAAAAATATAGGCCCGCGCGCCCGCATTCTCGCGGCGGCGCGCGCAAGCCCGTGATCGCGGCGAAGGAGAGGAGAGGTGGCCAATACGGATGCTTGAGAAAGGCAGGCGCCAAGGAAATGCGGGCGTGTTGAAAAAATCAGGAGCCGCGAAGACTGTCGCGGCTCCTGATTCGTAGCTCTCGATTCGCGGCCCCTGCTTCGCGACTCCCAATTTGCGACTCCTGCTTCGCGGCGCCCTGCTTCGCGACTCCCGATTCGCGACTCCCAATTTGCGGCCCCTGCTTCGCCGCTCCCGATTCGCGGGCGCTATTTGCCCAGCCTGGCCCACATCGCGTATTCGCGCGGCGTCGCCTTGTAGCGCCTCTTGAAGCGGCGGCCATCATGTGCATCTTGTCTCGGCCGCAAAAGAACCGCCCGGCCCGCGCATAAGCTCTGAGCGGCCAGGCTCAAGCCCGCCTTAGGCCGGCTTAAACCCGCAAAATCCTCGTAAAGTACCGCAAACCCCGTCTGAGCA
>JAISFK010000195.1 GCA_031263625.1 Clostridiales bacterium | reverse complement strand
ACAGGGCCGAACAGATTTCCCGAATTTTCCGGACTATTTGACATTGCGCATAAAATATTGTATTTTTACAGAAAACAAGTATAAGAGCAAAAGCTGGAGGGCAAACAAAATGAGCTTTCAATTCCCGCTGGCGCCGCATATGGCGCAAATTCCGTCCAACCCGATATTTCATCTGCTGCCCAAGCTGAACGAGCCTGGGTTCATCAGCTTTGCGGCCGGCGTGCCGTCGCCGGACAGCTTCCCGTATGACGAAATCGCGAAGATGGCCGCGGAAACGCTGGCGGGCAACCCAAAGGAAATACTGCAATACGGCTCGACGGAGGGCTACCTGCCGCTCAGAAGGGCCATGGCGCAGCATCTTAGGCGGTACAGCTTCAACGCCGGGATAGACGAGCTCGTCATAACGACGGGCGGGCAGCAGGCCATCGACCTCCTGTGCAAGCTGTTTGTCGAGCCGGGCGACGCCGTGCTCGCGGAGGCCCCGACCTATTCGGCCGCCATTCAGGTGTTCAAGAGCTACAAGGCGAATATTGTTTCAATCGAGTCGGACGATGCCGGCATCCTGCCGGACGACCTTGAGAGCAAGATCGCGCGCCACAGGCCCAAATTCGTATACCTCATACCGACGTTCAAAAACCCGTCCGGCCAGACGCTCAGCGCGGAGCGCCGCGCCGCGGCGGCCGAGATCACGGGCAGGCTGGGCGTCATGCTCATCGAGGACGACCCGTACAGGGATCTGCGCTACGAGGGCGGGCATCTGCCGAACATCAAGGGCTACGACCGCGCCGGGAACGTCGTGTACATCACCTCCGCCTCCAAATATTTCTGCCCCGGCCTGCGCGTGGGGACCATATACGCGCCGAAAAACCTGACGCCGGTGCTCACGGTGGCGAAGCAGGCCACGGACATGCACTCCCCCACGCTGACGCAGGCGATCGTCTGCGCGTATCTGGAGAGCGGGCGCATGGAAGCCCACCTCAAAATGCTCTGCGACATGTACAGGGCGAGGCTCAAGGCAATGCTTGAGGCGGCGGCCGCGTTCTTCCCGGAATCGGTCGCCTGCGCGCCGCCGCAGGGCGGGCTGTTCCTGTGGTGCGTGTGCCCGCCGCACGTGGACACGCTCGCGCTGCTCGCCGAGGCCGTGGAGCGGAAAGTCGCCTACATACCGGGCGACCAGTTTTACGCGGACGGCAGCGTGAAAAACGCCATGCGCCTGAATTTCTCGAACGAGCCGGAGGATTCGATTTTCAAGGGCATGGAAATTCTCAGCAAGCTGCTGCGCACGGTATGCTAGAAAAGCGCGAGGGCGCCGGCCACTATTTTTCGCCAAGCCCCCGCTCGGAGAGCAGGCCCCGGCTGATCAGGCACAGCGCAAGCGGCGCGGCGCTTTGCTTTATGACCGACAACGGCGTATTCTCAAAGGGCGGCGTCGATTTTGGCTCGGATCTGCTCATACGCTCGCTGCCCGCGCTGAGCGGCAGGGTGCTTGACATGTGCTGCGGCTACGGCGCCATTGGCATATCGCTGAAATGCCTGAACCCCGGCATCGAGCTGCACATGGCCGACATAAACGAGCGGGCCATAGGGCTGTGCCGCATGAATTTCGAGCTGAATTGCCGGGGCGAGCCATGCGCGCTCGCCGGCATGGCAGGCTGCGGGCGTGATGGCGCTGCAAGCGTTGCCGGCGTTTCTGCCGCTCCGGGCATTGCCTGCGCTACCGCCGTTGCCGGCGCTTCGGCTGAAGCCGGCGCCGCAGGGGGCGCAAACGTGATTGCGCTGTCCGACGGCTTTGAGAGATTGAGCGGCAAATATGACTGCATTGTCATGAACCCGCCGATCAGGGCGGGCAAGCGGAATGTATTTCGGCTATACCGCGACAGCTCGCTGTTCCTGAAACCCGGCGGCTCGCTTTTTGTCGTCATGCGCAAAAAACATGGGCTGGAGAGCTCGTGCGGCGAGCTTAGGCGCCTGTTCGGCAACTGCGCGGATGTGGCGCGGAAGGCGGGATACCACGTATTGAGGGCAGTAAAAAATGAGGCTGAAGGAGATTGAAGCGCCATGCTCTGCGTCGGCTTTGACATCGGCGGCACAAAATGCGCGGTCATTTTGGGCGAATACGGCCCGCCAGCCGCGGGCAATAGCAGTGGCAGCGGCAATGGCGCAGGCGACGGCGACGGCGCCTGCGCGATAGGCATTGCCAAAAAGACGGTCTTCCCGACCGCCGGCAGCCCGCAGGCGACCATTCAGACGGCCTGCGGCATCATTGACGCCATGCTGGCCGAGCGCGGGGCCGCGCCCGGCGAAATATCCGGCATAGGGATCAGCTGCGGCGGCCCGCTGGACGCCGAGGGCGGGCGCATACTGTCGCCGCCGAATCTGCCCGGATGGGACGACATACCCGTCGCGGGCATCCTGCGTGAGCGCTACGCAACCACGGTGCGGCTCGAAAACGACGCGAACGCCTGCGCCGTGGCCGAGTGGAAATTCGGCGCGGCCCGCGGCGCCCGCAACGCCGTGTTCCTGACTTTCGGGACAGGGCTCGGGGCGGGCCTGATCCTGGACGGCAGGCTGTACAGGGGCGCCAGCGGCATGGCCGGGGAGCTGGGGCACATCCGGCTGTCCGAGTTCGGCCCCGTCGGATACGGCAAGGCCGGCTCGTTCGAGGGCTTCTGCAGCGGCGGCGGCATAGCCCGGCTCGCCGGGCAGATGGCGCTCGAGCGCATCCAGATGGGCGAGAAGCCGGGCTTTGCGCCGACGGCGGACAAAATAGCGGGCATAACGGCAAAGAGCGTCGCGGACGCGGCGAACGGCGGCGATCCGCTCGCCAGAGAGGCGTATGCCGTCAGCGGCGCGTACTTGGGGCGCGGCCTCGCCATCGTCGTCGATCTGCTGAACCCGGAGATCATCGTCATCGGCAGCGTATTCGCGCGAAGCCGCCAGCTCATGATCGACGCCATGGAGCGCGAGCTTTCGCGCGAGAGCCTGGCCATATCGCTGGGCGCGTGCAGGATAGCGCCGGCCGCCCTCGGCGAGAGCGTCGGCGACTACGCGGCGCTATGCCTCGCGCTGCCATAATCAACCCGTTTCTGATATGTTGCCTAGCTCATCGACAAACGCCGGCTTGTTTCTGCCGTCACAGATTTTTGGCAGCAAAATCGTTTGCGGCGTTGCATTGCTAAGCTCCGCTTCAAACTCCGGCCTGCCAAAGCTCACGTTGACCGCGTTTGCAAAGTTGTGCCTATGTCTGCGTCTTTTACAGCGGCCCGCTTCGCCGCTCGCTAAAGCCAATCGCTATCAAGATCATCCGATTCCTCAAGCTCCCCGGCTTCCTCAAGCTCCCTTATTTCCTCAAGAAAAGCCCTGCGCTTTTTGTAGCGCTCCTTCATATCGGCCAGCAGCTGTTCCCAGCGAGGCTCGTCTTTCAATATTTGCACATATATATCCCTGACTTTGCGATAATAGCTCACGGCCTGTTTGTATCCCCTTCGTTCTGGCCCCGCGCCGCCTTCGACATATTTGAGCGCCAATTCTGCGAAATACTTGCTTATATCCTCCGGGAAGTCATGCCTTAGCTTGTCCGCGTAATAATCGCGATCGATCCCTCCCATGCCCCCGCTCCCCCAAAAGCCAGCGCTTCGCGACGCGGGCTTTTTTTCGAATATTGCGTCATGCACTTCCTGCTTTCGGCCTTCGTCCAGGCAAATGTTCAGATAGCCGGTCGAATCCCGCTGCTTTAATTCCCCGAACAGTTTATCGCGAGCCGCCTGCCAATCGGATTCGTTCATGTATTCCTTTATTTTGCCATACAGCTTGTCAAGGTCGCGATCTTCAGAGTATTCAAATTCTTTCAGCGCATGCTTTTTCGCGTTCCCATAGTCGCCGCGGTTTTTGTAATACTCGAAAAGGCGGCGGGATACGAGCGCGCGTTCTTTTTCTATTTGGCCGCAGGTTCGCATGAGCGCTTCCAAAGCGCCAGTGTCCTCTTTTTTCGCGTAATGGTCGAACAGGTATTGAACCAAATGCTCCACGTAGCCATCGCCGTTCTTTAGGCCTTTATGGGCATACGAAAGGGCTTTTTCAACATCGCCCCGCTCATCGTAGAATGATACAAGCTCGAAATAATCAGAGCCATAGCGGAGATCTTTTTCGCGCAGAGCCAGGAAAGCGCTGTCATCGCCAATAGTCTTGTAGACATTCATGGCGAGATTTTTGTCCCAGCTCCCTCCATATTCCAACAGCCTTTCGGCAAGGTACAGCCATTCTTCCCGTTCCCTGCATAGCTCGAAGCAGGTATCCGTCAGCATGTCGTCAAAGCCAGAGTTGCCGTAATGGTACTGCTCCAGCATCCCGTCCATTATCTCTTGGCGTGTTTCCCATGACAATTCAGGGATCAGCTGGCTCAAGCGCTCAATCTCGTCGCAGCATTCGTCTTCCTCGTCTTCGGGGCCGCCGCCATAGGTATTAAAGCTGTCAATGATTGCTTCGGCTCTGGCCCAGTATTCTAGCGCCAGCCGCTCGTTTTCCCCATTTCCGGCAGTTTTCCCCCAAAGGAGCACGTGCTGGTGAACTGCGGGTATTTTTTTGCACAGCTCCACCAGCAAGTCTTTTATCTGCGCCGCCGATTTTCCGCCTAAAACAGACTCAATCATTTTAATCTCGGACTTATTCATGATGAACACATCCTTATCAATATCAATGTGATGCTCCTCGAATGCATAAGCGTCAGGTGCAATATACCATACGGGAGCGGTTTTATCAACGGGTTTCTGTTTTATCTCAATGAATCATTTCGGCCCAAAAAAGTTGCAACTACATTATGAACGGGCGGGAAGCCGTTGCCGCTCCCCGCCCGTTTTCGATTGGCACAACATGTTATGCCCGCCCGCT
>JAISFK010000146.1 GCA_031263625.1 Clostridiales bacterium | reverse complement strand
TTCGTCGAGCGCTGGGAGTCCGAAAACGGGCCGTTTGGCATCGTCAAGGTTATCCAGGGCGCGAAGACCGAATCCGTCCCCTTGGGCGAGCTGAAGAAACTGTCCGAGGAGCGGATGCTGTTGTTCGACGAGGAGCTGATGACGTTCGCCATGGGCAACTGCATAACTCTGGAGGACACCAACGGAAATCGGAAGTTGCTCAAGAAACGCTACGAGCAGAAGATCGACGCCGTGGCCGCCATGATGGACGCTTACGTTGCTTACAAACTGAACAAGGACGCTTTTGAGTAATCCGCTTAAAAGGGCATGGTGTAGTTTAGGTGTCATTTGGGAAGAACAAAAGAAACAGGCCCGGCATTGTGATGGATGTCAGGCCTGTTTTCGGAAAACGCTATCTTTAGCGGAAGTTTCAGAGATTTGAGAATCAAGACCCGTGAGAGCCGCTGAACAAGCGATTTTCACAGGTTCTGACTTGTAGTACCAACTTCAGATTTTCTGGACGGCATCCCAGAGCGACTGTGTGACCGGATCTTCGATTTGTTCCAGCACGGTGTCCGTTTGAATTGAGCGGGAGCTCGTCAAGCGGGGAGTAGATGTGGTAACGATGCAGGAACGAATTGTTGCCAGCCTGTCGAGGATCTCATCCACGCTCATCTTCAGTCCTTTCAGGTCTAGCTCGCGCTGCAACGCCAGCGCCAGGTTCACCGCTAATAAGCAGCAAAACATATGCGCGCGGATTTTGTCGTCGGTAAAATGATGAGTTGGCCTTACCGCGCAATGGTCCCCCTTTGAAAGCCGAAAGATCCTTTCGATAGCCTCCTGTTCCCGATAGGCCTTGAGAATCTGTTCAGTAGTCCAGTCGTTGCGGTCAGTGATAATCAGGCTTTTCCCGAAGTGTTGGCAACAGTGCTTCTCAAACTCGTCTTCATGCTCGGCAAGGGTTATGCTGCTGCTCCCGTCGGTCGACTTGGTCACAATGGCCCCATATTTCTTTGGGATGGGCAGTTCGGCAAGAATCCCTTCCTCGGTGCGCTTGATACGGCAGCGCGGGCTTTCGAGGCGCTTGTTTATCTCCTTGGCTTTCTCGAACAGGGAATCAATGTCTTTGCGCAGCTGCAGCCGCTCATTTTTGTAAAGTTCGTCCGAGTGCGTCAGTATGCAGACCCGTTTCACGCCCCAGACTTCCTGGAATTTCCTATAGCAGAGTATTTCGGCCGCGCCGGCGCTTGCTGTCCCATACTCGGACAGCGGTATATCATACAGGTCTTTCGCGCTGGAAAGCGAGAACGCACAGATGTAATGCGATTTGATCCGCTCAAGATTGTCTTTATCGACCGATCCGCCGTCAAAAATGAGCGTTGTGTCTTCGAGGGGCCGGAACGGTTTTATCCGGGCGGACAAAACATCCCAATATTTCTCGAAGGCGCCTTTGTCGTTGATGTTTCCTTCATACACGAAAGAGAAAAGCGGGAAAGATGGCTCCCGCGTTGTAACGATAGCCAGCGAGAACTGCCGCAGGTCATTCCGCTTCTGTTTGTTGTGCCCGCGCTTGGCCAGGGCGGATCTCTCATTGAATGAATCAATAAACGTGTAGTAGTTGGTATAGTCCAGCGCCAGCCGCCCCATGTCGGGGCGATACCGCTGTATGAGCGCTGCGCTCAGCGCGTCGCACGCCTTGTCGATCTGATCTTGCGAGATATCGTCCATCATATCCCAGAACACCTGCGACGTCATATCATGAATTTCCGGTATCGGCAGGAGCCGGTTCATTGTTGTGTCCACTGCCCAATCCGCAAAAGCCTTCTTGCTGCCGGGATGGCAGGCTCGGTGAAATGCGCATGCGACAAAAGCCGTGGTGCGGCTGATCTTTTTTCTGGTTCTCTTGGGAAACGCGCTGTCGAGTATCCCTGTCAGCCCGAGTTTCTCCGCCATTCGATGCAGGGCGAACATCGTGCCATGCTCGTAACTCCTTACAGCAACGACTGAAGTAGAAGAGCCCTCTTTAATGGCGTCGTTGAGGCGGGCAACAAATGAATCCGTATTGCCATAATATTCGATCACTCTTGAACGCGGCTGCTTTTTCTCATTCCGATATGACTCAACCAGATACCAATAATCATTCCCTTTGTTTCGTTTTCTTTCAATACGAGCCATAGTAGCTACAACCTCATAATCACGCATTATCCACACTGTATTGTAACACAATAGCCTGATTACGTCAATATCCAACTCATAATAGTTGTAGCTACCATGTTCATAGTAAAAAACGCCCTGACTGGGCGTTTTACAGGATCTATGGTATCAGATCTCTGAAACTTCCGCTAAAATATTTGGGCTGGAAAAAGGGGCTGGAAAAAGGGGCCGCCCGCTGCGGGCAGCCCCCTTTTCGCCTTTTCTTATGCGCCAGCCACTTCGCGCTGGCTGTGCTTGCTGGCTATTTGCGTCGGTCGCTTGCGCCAGCCAATGCCGGGCCAGCTGGCGGGCCGATGTCCGGCCAGCCAATGCCCGCCCAGCGGCGGGCCGATGCCCGGCCCTGCGGCTACAGCGATTCGTATTTCGACAGCGCCAACGTCAAATCCGCTATCTCGATCCGGTCGTCCGGATCCAGGTCGCAGCGCGCGATGATCTCTGAGGCCCAGGCGCCGTCCGTCTTTTGCTGGCCCAGATAGAAGCGCACGGTTTCCACGTCGGCCAGCGTCACTTTCCCGTCGAGGTTCACGTCAAACCGGCTGAACACGCGCGCCAGCGCGCTCGCGTAGGGCGCGCTGATCTTGGCGTTTGCCTCCACGCTTTCCTCCCCGTCTTTGTATTCGCTGTCGTAGTAAGCGAATTTGAGCCGGGTCAGCGCCAGCGGCAGAGCATACGCGCCGCCGCCCGGCAGGGCCGTGAGGTAGTCGGCGGCGAACGTCACGGTGATCGTCAGCAGCACCGTTCCGTCAGGCAGCGTGAGCGTATTGGGGCCGTCCGGCGCGCGCAGGTAGACACGCAGGGCCTTGTATCCCGGCAGAGTCGGCACATTGCCATTGTCTCCGTAACCGATCGTGGCGAGATCTTCCTCGCCTTTTTCGGGGTCGCCCGCGAGCACGTCGCCCAGGGCGACGCTTATGCCCTTCGCCGATTCGGGATAGTTGAGCACGAGTTCCGCAGTGCCAACATTCTTGAAGTTGCCGGCGGAAAACACGAACCTTGCCTCAATGCCGTCGCTCACATTCCAGTATTCCTCAACCAGCGCCACTTCGGGGGTTTCCGCGTAGATGCCGCCCGATATCGCGGCCGCGACGAACGGCTCGCCCTGCTGCCCGCCGCCCTGATCTTTTGGCACGAGGGCGTAGATCGCGCGCTGCAGCTTGTCAAGCATGATAATCGCTTCGAGCGACGAGTCCGACAGCGGGCTATAGCCCCCGCCCCCGCCTCCGTTGCCGCTCGGCCCATAGCCGCCCGCTCCAGCGCCGCTCGCGCCGCCGCCTGTGGTGCCCTCCACGAGTTCCCACGCCTCCGCGACGACGGATTCAAGATAGTTCCAGCTCGTCTCCGTGTAGCTGTTCCTGTCCTTCAGCGCCGCCTCCAGCAACAGGCGCACAAGGGCGGCGTAATCGCCGTCCAGCGCCTCGGCGACGGCCAGCCCGCCAATCGCGCCCTCCAGCGCGCCGTATGCCGCGCTGATCGCCGCCTGATCCGCTTCGTCGTCGCCCAGCGTCTCCCATGCGTCCGCAAGGGCTTCCTCGAACGCGCCCCAGGACGCCGCTTCAAAAGCGCCCTCAATGATGGCGCCCGCGTTCTCAGCCAGCGACTGCAGCGTGTTCCTGCCTACCGTGCCGGGCTCTGGATCCGGATCCGGGTCAGGATCCGTGCCAGGGTCTGTGCCTGGATCCTGCCCGCCGCCCTCCTGCTCGTACAGGGCGTCCAGGCGCGGCGCCGTGGCCGCCGAACCTTCCCGCGTCTCAAAGTTGAACTGCACGTTTTCCTTGTTGATGCCCGCGACGACTATCGAAAGCTCGGTCTTGCCGTCCGCGACGGCCTGCCGCACGTATTCCGTCACGTCGATCGGCCAATACCCCGACGCGCCGGCCTCGGGCACTATGACGCTGCCCGCCGGGCCATTTTCAAAGACGGGTTTGTATGGCGCGTTGTTCCACGTCAGCCCGCCCTCCGTCCAGCTGTCGTCGGCCAGCGCGAACGCGGCCAGCGTGCCGCTGTCCCTGCCGTTGCCGTAGAACGCGCTCACGTAGAGCTTCAGCTCGGCGTGGAGCAGCACCGCGCCCGGATCCTGCGCCTGCGCCGCGATCCCGGCGAGGTCGAATTTCAGGTACAGCATGCGGCCCGTGCCCCAGCCGTCCTTGATGGTCATCCAGTTGATGAAGCCGTGCGCGTCGTTTGGCGCGCCCTCCTGAATCATCGTGTCGGCCGAGGCGATGGCGGACACCCGCTCGAGCAGGCTTTCGACTGCCGCGTCCAGCGCGGCCTGCACGGCCTGCCTGTCCGCGAACCCGCCGTCGGGCATCGCGGCGAAAATTGCCTCTGCGGCGGCCTCCCTGCCGGCCTCGCTCAGTTTGATGTACACGCCCAGGCCAAGCGCCAGCTGCGGCGCGCGTAGCGCCGCGTCCAGGGCGGCCGCGTCCCCGTCGCCCGCCGCGGCGCTTATCGCGTCTATGAGGGGCAGCAGCCCCAGCTCCGCCACCGCGCCGTCAATGGCCGCCTGTATGAACACGCTTGAGTCGAACCCGCCGAACGGCCTGGCGGCGAGGATGTTCTGCGCGGCGATCAGCCTGTACTGCGCCGCGTAGCCCAGCAGCCCCGATATGTCCAGCCCCAGCTCCGCCCCGCCCGCCAGCAGCGCGTCCAGCATCGCCCCCGCGTCCGCGGCCGCGTTGATCGCGGCGATGGCCGGCGAGGTCAGCCTGTTCGTCTGCGCGGCGACTGCGGCGCGTATCTCGGCGCGGCTCGCGTAGCCCCCGTCCGGGCGCTCCTCAAGCAGCCGCTCCGCCACGAGCGCCTTGTCGCCGGCGCCCAGCTCGTCGTAGCTCGGCAGGTACGCGCCGAGGGCCGGCGAGGTCAGCGCCGCCGCGTATGCCCCGGCGTCCTGCGCCGCGTTGAGCGCGTCTATCGCGAGCCCCGTCACGGCCAGCGAGACGGCCGCCTGCAGCGCCTCCTTGCTCTCGTAGCCGGCGGCGCCCCTGGCCGCCAGCGCGGCCTCCGCGACCGCGTCCTTGCCCGCGCCGTCCAAAAAGCCGTAGGCGTGGAGCACGAGGCTCAGCTCAGGCGCCTCTATGGCCGCCCGCATGGCCGCCGCGCCCGTCGCCGCGTTTGCCCCGGCGTTCAGGATCTCGATCGGGTTGTTGACGATCTTGCCCCAGATGTCGATGTTGATCTTTGAATCCAGGCCCTCCATCTTCTCCAGGCCGGTCTGCTCGCCCTTGTGGTACGAGCTGTAGCCGTTCTCGTTTTTGTACAGGAGGTCTATCGTGCCCGCGCTGATCTTGACCATCGCCTCGTTGTACTCCTGGGCGCTGAGGCCGCCGATGGAGCCGTCCGGCGCGAAGCCGTCGTAGCACTGCAGCATCGTGAAGCCTTCCAGCACGCACTTCCAGCCCATGTTCACGTACTCCAGCCCGCTCCGCGCGCCGTTGGCGTCCACGGAGTCGAACTCGAAGCCCATGCCGTCCGCGCCGAGGTTCGGGAACTCGTCGTAGCCGCTGACGAGGAAGCCGTAGTAGCCATACGGGAACTGCTCGGTCGGGGCGAACTTGCCGCCGCTGAACGTGTCGCCGCCGTATGGGCGGATGGCGCCGCCGCTGAACGTGAAATCGGACAGCTCGGCGACCCACTTGCCGGGCTCCGAGAGGGTGTGCCCCTTGTACTTGAAGCCCTCCGGGCCGTCGTTCGTCGTGTCGGCCACGAGCTTCGCCTTGGGCGTGTTCGAGAACACGCGGTGGATGTTCGTGAGGTTCGCCGCGCTCAGCCGCGCCATGAAGGCGTCGTAGTCGAAGCCAGCCAGCATGGCGTTCACGGCGCCCGCGCCGCCGAAGTAGTACGCGCTCATGATGCCGCCGAGCAGGCCGGCGCGGTGGTTCGGGTTCCACTCCTTGTCAAAGTTCCCGATGTTGTCGAGGCCCGTCTTGTTGTCGTTCGCGTCGCTGTAGCAGAAGTGCGAGGCGATCGCGGCGGCCTCCATTATGAGGTCGATCTTCGCCTTCTCGGCGTCCGTCAGCGCGTCCCAGATGGCGGGCGCCCTGTTTTTCGCGTATGTGAACGCCTGCAGCACGGGGAGGTAGCCCTGAGACGACAGCCCGTTGCCCGAGCAGCCCGGCTCGGCGCCCCCGCTTATGACGGAGCGGAACTGCGCGAGCGCGCGCTCCGCGGCGGTCGTCACGCCGTCCGGCCCCAGATAGCCGGGCTCGTACTCCGCGATCATCGTCAGGTACTTCATGGCGTTCGCCGAGGCCAGCGCGCTCGACACCCACTCCATGACGTACTGGTACGTGACGCCGCCGATGGTGGCGGTCGAGAAGTTGTAGTCCAAAAGCCCCGCCTCGAAGGCGGCGTCCACCGTCTGCCTGTCGAACGGGAACCATGCCAGGCTGCCCTCGTCCGGCGCAGTGGCGAAGACGGGGTCGGAAGCGGTTTCGTGGCCGGCCATGTCTTGCGCCTTCACGACGTACTCGTATGTCTCGCCGGGCAGCAGATCCTTGTCCGTGTAGCCCGTGGCGTCGCCGCTGACGACGGCGATCTCCAGCCCGTCGCGGAACACTTTGTAGCAGCGGATGCCGTAGTCGTCGGCCGACGGCTGCCACGTTATGGACGCCTGGAGCGTGTTGGAGATGTAGACCTGCACGCTGCCGGGCTTTTCGGGCGGCAGCAGGTCGCCGTGCGCCACGACGGCCCTGTCCAGCTCGGCCTGTATGTCCGCGTCGCTCGCGAACGGCGCCTTGCCGATCATGCCGAGCGCGAGGGCCTCTTTCGCCTCCGCGTTCAGCCGCGCGTAGTCGCCCAGCGTCAGGCCGAGGGCCGTGGAGGCGAGCGCGCGCGACATTTCGGCCGCGCCGGCCGCGCCGTTCACGGCGTCGATCGCGAGCTCAAGCTGCGCCGGGTCGAGCGCGATCAGGTTGCGCACGTGGAACATGCCCGCCGGCTCGCTGATGACGCTGACCTGCCCGAGGTTGTTGAACGGGTAGCCCTGCGCGCTGTAGTTCCGCGCCTTGTAGTTCGCGGCCAGCCGCACGGGCTCGCCGCCCTCCGGCGTCATCCACACGCTGTACGTCTTGGCCGCCAGGTTGATCTCGAACTTGACGTGGTAGAGGACGCCGGCCTGCGTCAGCATGGCGGCGTCGGCCCTGTAGGCGCCGTCGTCGCGCACGTCGAATGTGCCCGCGTTCACGTCCGTGTGCTGTATGAAGGCCAGGTCGCCCCACGTGCCGACGGATTTTGAGCTGTCGAGGAAGCTCACGAGCGTGTCCACGCGGTCTTGCGCGTGAACGACGTCGTATTTGAACACCTGGGCGGCTTTCGTGTTGTCCGACTCGATGAGGTAGCTGTTGCCGCCGAAGCCCGCGAGCCCCTCAAAGTCGCTTTGGATCAGGCGCGCGCCCGCGACGGCGATGAGCTCGTCGCTCTCGTAGCACGCGAAGCCGATGTCGGCGAGCGCGCCGTTCAGCGGCACGTCACGCGCCAGCAGGGCCGGCTGGCCCGACGGCGGGGTGGCCCAGACGTCGTAGGTCTGCGCGAGCAGGTTGGCCTGGAATTTCAGATGCCATGTTTCGCCCGCGCTGTATGCCAGGGTAGCGTCCGCGACGAGGCCGCCGGCGCCCAGCGCCTTCAGGCTGCCGTCCGCGCCGAACGCCACGGCGGCGGGCAGATCGGCGCCGCTCTCCGGCAGGCCGCCGGCCGGCGCCAGCCCGACAAGCGCGCTCAGGCTGCCGTCGCTCGGCGCGGCGTTCATCTCGACGACGCGGATGTTGCCGGCGTTGCCGCTGCCGAAGCTCTCGGCGGCGATCAGCGTGTTCGGCGCGAAAGGCGGCGACACCGACGCAATGGCGGCGTCTATGGCGTCCTGCAGCGCCTGCTCGTCGGCGAATCCGCCGTCGGGGCGGGCGTCGAGCACGAGCTGCGCGGCCTGGAGCCTTTTGGCCGCCGCGAGGGCGGCGAACGCGCTCAGGTCGAGGCCGGGGACGCCTTCAAACGCGTCGGCCATCGCCGCGGCGCTCGTCACCGCGTTGACATACGCGAGCCTGTCGGTCGGCTCCGAAACGCCCGTAGCGGTCAGGCGCAGCTGGGGAGCGACCGAGGCGTCCGCCGCGCTGCTGTACAGGTTGTAGTACGGGCTTCCGTAGTTCCCGACGAGCACGAGCGTGAATCTGGCGATGCCGAGATCCGCGCAGTGTTTTATGTAGTCTGTCACGTCAAACGACACGAACGGGTCGCCCGCGGCCGTCGTCACCGTGTCCAGCGGCGCGCCGCTGTGCGCGGGCGCGTTGTTCCACGTGAGGCTGTAGTCCCACGCGGCGCTGTCCAGGCCGTACACGTTGAGGCCGCCGTCCGCTATGGGGTCCATCGGATAGACGACGAACTCTGCGCTCTGGATGTCCTGCGCGGCCACCGCTATCGCCGACAGGTCGAACTTCACGTAGCCCCGGCGGGTGTATGGCGTGCCGTCCCAGCCGTCCTGCCGGATCTGGAACCAGCTGGACGTCGCGCTGCC
>JAISFK010000098.1 GCA_031263625.1 Clostridiales bacterium | reverse complement strand
GCGGCGCTCGCGGCTTGCGTGGCATGCATCACGATCCCCCCTTCTCATCCTCGATGGGCAGCCCGTAAAACGAGAGCATGGGCGCCCGGCCCAAATCCTGCGGGATAGCGGCGCCGGGGTTCATGCGCCACGCGCCGTGCAGCACGGCGCCGGGACCCGGAGGGCGGGCGAAGTCCAGCAGGAGGGCGTCGCGCTCAGCGGCGTAGGCGGCGAGCGGGACGAAGCCGCCCGCGTCCTCCGCCTCGATGGGCAGCAGCCCGGCCGGCGCGCCAAAGGCGTCCAGCCGGTTCTGGACGTGCGAAAAGCCCAGCCGCGCGCGGCAGGGCGAGAGCCGGACGGCGCGGTCGGCCTCTGGCGCCCGCCAGGGCGCGCCCCGGCCGTGCAGCTCGCAGAGCATGGCGTCCGCGAGGCGATCCCCCAGCCGCATGTTGGCCTCCGGCGACAGGTGCGCGGCGTCGTAGAGCGGCAGATCGTTGGCCGGCACGACGAACACGCCGGGCAGCCGCGCCGCGGCGGCCCGTTGCGCCTCCCTGACCATCCCCCAGGCGCGGTCGAGCCGCTCGCTGACCTCGTTCAGGCAGCGGTTGAGCTGCACCGTGAACACGGGCAGATCGGGCTGGCCGAGCCGGGCGCGCGCGCCGGCGACAAACGCCGAGAAGCGCTCCAGATAGTCCTCGGCGCCGTCCACGTAGCCCTCCGCCTCGCCCTGATACCATATCATCGCGCGGGGCGCCACGCGGGCGTCCCGGAGCATTTCGAGCATGTTTTCCGTCAGCGCGCCGTTTTCCTCCGGGTTCCACCAGGACAGCGGCGAGCCGCCGTAGGGCGCCATCACGAGGCCGATCGGGCAGCCCAGCGCCCGCCTGAGCCGCTTGGCCATGTGCAGGAACGGGCTGTGGCCGGGGTTGTGGTTGGAGTAGTTGCCGAAATAGACGGCCCCTGTGGCCTCGTCCAGCGGGTGCGCCGCCAGATCCCAGCGGCCGCTGCACCGAAACATGTGGACGCCCAGCTCCGGCGGGTCTTCCACCGGCGTCAGCGCCCGGCCGCAGGCGTTGCTCTGGCCGGCGACGACAAACACGTCGCCCACGCCGATGTGGTGCACCATGTCGCCGCGCGTCACGGAAAGGCCGTCCCAGCCGTCGTGCTCCATGCGGGTTTCCACGCGGTACGGGCCGCCCGCCGGCACGGCGGGGAGCAGAAGCTCCCAGCGGCGCCCCGGCAGGAGCGCGCAGGGCTGCCACGGCACGGCGTCCGCGCCGCTCTCCTCCAGCACGACGCGCGCGCAGACCTTCTCCCCGCTCGCGCCCGGCCGCTCAAACCGGATCGGCACGTCGGGGGAAAGTCGCGCCGGGCAATAGCTCCCCTCCAGCCGGATGGCCGCGAAGCCCCGCCCGTCCCTCTGGAAGATCTGCCACGGCGCCGCGCCGCCCGTGATCAACACGCCACAATTCATACCGTCACCCAAAATATAAATAAATTATTAGTCGGTTAAAAATGATATATACTGATTATTGCATAGATTTTTATTCGTGTCAATAGAAATTTTTTTATTCAATTTTGACAAATTTGTTGCCAAATTGTGTAGATTAAGGCGCTATTAAGGGAACAGCGCTTGACTTTTATAACTAATCATTGTACTATATTATTAATCGCGATGACTGCGTCGCGCAGCCCATCGCTATCGCATATCGCGCATCGCATAAGGAGGAGCCCCTTTGAATACGCCCGACGATTCCGGCGCCAGCGCCAGAGCAGGCGCCAATCCCAGCATCAGCGCAAGCGGCAGAGCAGGCGCAAGCGACAGCCCCGGCAATGGCTCAAATTCCCGCGCCGGCGCAAGCACGGGCGCCAGTGCAGGCATAGGCGCCCGCGACAACCCCAGTCCCAGCGCGAGCGCCAGTGCAGGCGCCTGCGACAGCCCGAACGCCGTCGCCTCCGGCGCGAGCGCCACAAGCGCCAGCGCCAATCCCAGCATCAGCGCAAGCGACAGCCTCGGCGCGAGCGCCGTCGGCGCCCGCCGCGCGACGCTGTACGCCCCCAAAAGCCGCCCCGGCTTCGTCGCCTGGGCGACCGCCTTTGACTACGGCGACGGCGGGATCGGCCTTTCCTTTAAAGAAACGCTGCGCCGGGACAATCCCGACTTCGCCGCGCCGACGCTGGAAGCCGTCGAGGCGATGGCCGTGCCCTACTCTTACGGCAGCGTCATTTTTGGCGGGCGGGATTTTTGCAGCTACTGGGTGTACATGCGCTCGGACGACGGCGGGCGCTCGTTCCGCGAAACAGGCCGCGCCCCGCTGGGCCAGGGCTCGGACATCAACGTCGGCTTCCCCGGCGGCCGCGTCGTCGGCTACCACACCCCGCCCAACGCGGACCCCTGCCTGCCGCGGGGCTGCATCTACGCCATGGAGAGCCTTGACGGGGGCGCCAGCTGGCGCAGGGCCGCCACCTTGCTGCCCGGCAATTCCATCTACCTCTGGCGCGCGCGACGGCTGCGCGACGGCACGGTCATCCTGATGGCCAGCCTCTACGGCACGGCGTGGGGGCCGGGGCGCGAGCGCGCCACCCGCAACACGATGCTGCCCGGCGAAACGCCCGTCAGCAAGGTGCAGACGTTCTTCATGGCCTCTGCCGACGGGATCGCCTTCTCCGGGCCGCACTACATCCTGCCCGGCACGGGGGCGCACGAGTTCGACATGGTAGAGCTGGGCGACGGCGAGATGCTGTTTTTCCAGGGCGACGTCCAGGGCACGCCGCCGGCGCGCCAAAAAGTGCGGCGCGACGCGGACGGGCGGTTCGTCAACGGGCCCGTCCACGCCGTCCGCAGGGGCGCTCCAGCGGGCGGCGGCTACGGTGGCTACGGCGATGCGCAGAGCAACGACGGCGACAACGGCGGCGGCTTCGACCCGCAGGGAAACTGCGGCGGCAACGGCGCACAGAGCAACGACGGCGGCAACGACAGCGACGGCGGCGGCTTCGACCCGCAGGGCGGCTTCCTGCCGGAAACCATAGTCCGGCTGCCCAACGGCCTGCTCGTGGGCGCGCGGCGGCACAAGGCGTACAGCTGCTCGCCCGACGAGGGGGAAAACTGGTATGAGATCGACGGCCTGCCGCCCAGCCTGTACCAGCCGTTCCTGATGCTGGCGCCCGGCGGGGGGGCAACGCCTGACGCGAGGTCGGCAACCAGTGCAGGGCCAGCGTCTAGCGAGATGCTGGCGCCTAGCGCGGGGCCGACGCCCGACGGACAACAGGCACCCTGCTGGGAACCGCCGGCCGGCGCGGAGCTGATCTGCTTCGGGCACTTTGGCGGCGACGTCGCCTTCGGCCAGAAAGACATGTTCATCGGGGCGGACTACTTCCGGGTGGACAGCCGCCTGC
>JAISFK010000218.1 GCA_031263625.1 Clostridiales bacterium | reverse complement strand
GACGGCGATGACGGCGATGCTTTCGACGACGATGACGATGATTTTGACGATGACGACGACGATGACTTTGATGACGATTTTGACGACGATGACGATGACGATGATGATTTTGACGACGATGACGATGATGATTTTGACGACGACGACGATGACGATTTTGACGATGACGATGATGATTTTGGCGACGATGACGACGACGATGACTTTGATGACGACGATGACGACGACGATTTTGACGAAGAATATTACAGCGACGACGATGACGGCGATGGCAGCGACGGCGACTTAGCTTTTTAACGGCTTGCGCGGGCGAGCCGCGAGCAGCCCGCCCGCGAGCGCCGCGCTGCGCGACGGAGAGAATGAAGTTCGTGCGATTCGTGTGCGCAAAGCCGTCCTGCGCCATAGGACGCAAGCTTCATCATTTTTTATCTGATTGCCAATGATTGCCGCCGGAACCTTGGAACCCATGCCTGTGCCAAGCAATCAGCAACCGGTTAGCGGCCAGTTATACTCGTGTTCGATTGGAAATTCCGACCGCAATTTGCGGTCGGACAGAGGAAACGAGTATTACTGAAGTATAGGCCGCCCAGAATATGCGCGAACGGGTTTCTCATCAGTCCGGGCTTTCCGAGCGCATGGGGGTGGACTCCCAGCTGGGGGCGAACTCCCTGCCAAGCATCTCCAGAAAAATCGCGTCAGGGCGCTAGGGCATTTTGGGCATTTTGAGAGCAGCCCGATATGTCGGCAGTGGCAGTTTGGCAGCGGCAGTTCGGCAGTTGCGTCTTTTTGCCGCCATGTGCTATGATACATGAATGAGAGTTAGACGCACATTATTGCTCCGGCGCCTGCTGTTGCTGCTTATAGCGCTGTTGCTGGCCGCCATCGCCGTGACCGTCGTGGCGTCGCTGTTTTCGCTGTTCGCCGACGACTCGCTGAAGGTCGGGCTGTACGAGAGCGCCCGCCCGCTGACGTACCTGGACGACAAGAATGCGGTGTCCGGGTTTGAGGCGGACTTGGCCGGTCTGCTCGCGGAAAAGCTGGGGCGCAAGCTGAAAATCAGGCTGCTCGGCGCGGAGGACATGGCCGAGGCCATGGGGGACGGCACGGTGGACTGCTTCGTCTCCGTGAGGGAGTCCGTACAGAGCGCCATGCGCGATTTTCCCGCCACGGAGCCGTTCATCTCATACGGCACGGTCATCGTTTCGGCGCCGGACGACGCCTCGATCGAGGGCGCGGACTCGCTGCGCGGGAAAAAGGTCGGCGTCATGGTCAACACGGACGCGGAGCTCGTCTGCGAAAAATTTCTGGAGGGCACAGCCTTCAACGTCCGCAAGTACGACATAGAGATACAGCCGTTTCAGGATCTGATGCTCAAAAAGAACGACGCCGTCATAGCGGACGAGCTGTACGCGGCGTACATGCAGAAAAATGACCCCGACAGCTACAAGACCGTGGGGCCGTCGTATCTAAGGAAGCAGTTCGGGCTTCGGCTATCGACCAAAATCTCCGGCGAGTACGCCGCGCAGATCGAGGGCGCGCTCCGCGAGCTGGAGTCCGGCGTCGAGCTGAAGAATCTGTGCCTGCAATGGTTTGGCTCCGACCTCTCGGCGTAGCCGTAGCCCGCAGCCGCAACGCCAGTAGCCGCAACAGGCGGGCGGGCGCGCGCAGCCCCGCTACCGAGGGCAGTGGCGGCGCGAGCCATGCTTCGCCGCGCCCTGTTTCGCTGCCGCGTCCTGCTTCACCGCCGCAGCCTGTTTTGCTGCCGCAGCCTGTTTCGCTGCCGCAGCCTGTTTTGCCATCATCTCGCCCGCTGTCACGCGCATCCCATGCGCCGCCTGCACGCGCCAGCCGTTGCCCCCGTGCCGCCGCCTCGCCCGCTATCCTTTCCGGCGCTGCTGCCGGGAGCGCGAGCCACGCTTCGCCGCGCCCTGTTTCGGTGCCATCTCGCCCACTGTCGAGCCCTGCTTCGCCACCGCCGCAGTCTGTTTCACCGCATTAGCCTGTTTCGCTGCCGCGCCGTCCTCCGCTATGCCCAGCGACTCGCGCGCCCGCACGGCCACCGCCGCATCGTAGCAGCTGAAGCAGCCGTCCACGCGCTTTTTGTCCGGGGCGGGCGTCAGCGCGCTGACGAGCGGGACAATCGCCATGCCGGCGAGCATCGCGAACGCGCCGGCGTTGATGGGCGACTGCAGCATGGCCGGGAAATAGCTCTTGGCGGCGATGTTCAGCACCATGAACACGGACGCGAACGCGAAATTCGCCCAGACGGCCGCCGCCGTGACGCGCTTCCAGTACAGCCCGTACAGGAACGGGGCGAGGAACGCGCCGGCCAGCGCGCCCCACGAGATGCCCATGAACTGCGCGATGAACGTTATGCTGCTCCTGGACTGCACGATGGCGATTATGGCGGACACGAGTATGAACGCCGCGACGAGCAGCCGTATGATGGCCAGCTGGGTCTTCTCGCTCGCGCTCTTGACGATGTTGCCCTTCAGGAAGTCCAGCGCGAACGTGGACGCGGACGTCATGACGAGCGCCGACAGCGTGGATATGGACGCCGAGAACACGAGCACGATGACGATGCCTATGAGCAGGTCGGGGAAATTTGAGAGCATCGTCGGTATGATCGAGTCGTAGCCGTTCGCCGCCACGTCGATCCCGTCGGAGAACAGGCGCCCGAAGCCGCCAAGAAAGTAGCAGCCTCCGGAGATGACTATCGCGAAAACCGTTGACACCACGGTGCCCGTGTTGATGTTTTTCTCGGAGCGGATGGAGTAGAATTTCTGAACCATCTGGGGCAGGCCCCAGGTTCCGACGGACGTGAGCAGCACGACGCCCAGAAGGTTGAGCGGCTCCGGCCCGAAAAACGACGCGAACACGCCGGGCGCGCCCCGCAGCGAGGCTTCCGGCGCGCCGGCGTCGGACACGCGCGCGAGCGCGGCCAGCGACTGCTCGAAGCCGCCGTTGGCGTTCAGCACCGCCGCCACGACGGCCACTATGCCGGCCAGCATGATCAGCCCCTGTATGAAGTCGTTGACGGCGGTCGCCGTGTAGCCCCCGGCGATGACGTAGATGGCGGTCAGTATCGCCATCGCGATGATGCAGTAAACGAAATCGACGCCGAACGCCATCGCGAACAGGCGCGACAGGCCGTTGTACAGCGACGCCGTGTATGGCACGAGGAAGACGAACGTTATTAGCGACGCGCCTATTTTCAGCTTGCCGGAGCCGAAGCGGGCGCCAAAGAAGTCCGGCATCGTCGCGCTGTTCAGGTGGCGCGACATGATCCGCGTCCTGCGCGCGAGCACGACCCACGCGAGCAGGGAGCCGATGAAGGCGTTGCCGAGGCCGATCCACACCGCCGATATGCCGAAGCGCCAGCCGAACTGCCCGGCGTAGCCGACGAACACGACAGCGGAAAAATACGACGTGCCGTAGGCGAACGCCGTCAGCCACGGGCCAATCGAGCGCCCGCCGAGGACGTAGCTGTTGATTGACGTGTTGCGCTTGCGGAAATACAGCCCGACAATGATGGTCACAGCAAAAAACACGACGAGCAAGGATACCTTCAAAAGCAAGCCTTTCACACCCCTTCTTCAGTTTCTCAGGCTTATTGCGCCAAGGGCCGCCGCGCGCGGCTGTCGCGGCGCGCATTTGCGCATTTGCGCATGTACGCCGCTGGCATTGCGATCATATTATCTGGCGCACGGTTTGTCAATACGCGTCGCCATTTCCTAGGACGGACACGCGGACACATCTTGATAATTTCATCAATTCCAAATAAAGGATATTTTTAATAAAAAAGGGGGCATGTTGGGGTTGCTTGCGCGTTGCGGCGTGTTGCGCATAAGCAATACAAAATGCGCCGCCAAAAAAAACACGCGGCGGCATGAAGAATTGCGGATCAATTTTTCATGCCGCCGCCCTCGCTTTGCTCCCAGCTTTGCAACCCGATCTTCATGCCCTTCCCGCATTTCGCTAATATTTTCTCGTAAATTTCCAAGATGCGTTCGTCCTGCTGCCTCGGCGAAAATCATTGACAGCGCTGGGTCTATTGCATATAATGGTGAAGTCTCAAAAATTCGGACAGTTTGTCCTTTTTTTATTATGTGCTTTTAAATTGGAGGTAGTCGCGTATGCTTAGGACATATCAGCCTAAGAAAAGGCAGCGAAGCAAGGTTCACGGGTTTCGCAGCAGAATGAGCTCGCGCAACGGGCGGAAAGTGCTGCAGAGGCGAAGGCTCAAAGGGAGAAAGAAGCTGTCCGCGTAACGGCCGGCGAGGCCGCCGGGGCCGGCGGCCTCGTGCAGCCGGTGGGCTTTGCCGGACTTTGGCGCGGCGGGCGCAATGGTTGCCTGGCTTGGCGTGGCCTAGCGTTGCGCGGGAAGGCGCGGGGCTTGCGCATGGCGCGGAGAGCCGCACGAGGCGCGGCGACAGAAGGTCTTGCGCATGGCGCGGGAGTGCGCCATGGCGTAGCGGCCTGCGGCCCAGCGCGGGCGCGGTATTTGCTTATGAAATTCACGCTTGCAATCAAGAAAAACCATGAGTTTGCGCGCATTTACAAAAAGGGCAGGTACTATGTCGGCAGGTTTTTGATCCTTTACGCGCTGAAAGGCGGCGACGCGCCTAAGGCTGGCGCCGCAGCCCAGGAGGGCTTTAACAGCATGGGCGTCACGGCGAGCAAAAAAGTCGGGAAAAGCGTCCGAAGGAACAGGCTGAAAAGGCTCGTGAAGGAGAACTACAGGGCTGTGGAGCCCGCTCTGAGGCGCGGCCTGGCGCTGGTGTTTGTCGTCAGGGCTTCGGAGCAGCTGCCTTCATACGCCGACGTGGGGGCGGACATGGCGAGCCTGCTGAAAAGGGCGGGCGCGCTGCGATAAATGCCCGAAGGGCGC
>JAISFK010000291.1 GCA_031263625.1 Clostridiales bacterium | reverse complement strand
GGTCGGGGATTCTGAGCTGGGCGGCGGGCAATGCGGTCATCTTGTGGATCGCCTGCTCCAGCGAGAGCAGCCCGCGCTCCCGCACGTAGTCGCGCAGGACGAGCGGGAACGAGCCGTATGCCCGAGGATGCGGGCGCCCGCCGGCGTAGAGCGCGTCCGAAATGACGCTTGTTGGCGGCCAGCAGATTGCGCGATCGACGTCGCCGGGCGACATGTTGTGATAGATCATGGCCGTATCCGGCCGCGCCGCGATCAGATCCATGGCATAGTCGAACGGATCGGCGCCCGCTTCCGAAGCGAGCTCGCCTACGCTTTTGCCCTACATCGCGAGGCCGGGCGCGCCGACCGGGACGACGGTTTCCCAGCCTGCGGCGAGCAGGGCGTTGTCCCAGCTTGAGTGCTCCCGCGACAGCTCGCGCCGCAGCGCCTCGCGCTCGGCCGGGTCGCGCAGCCGCGCGCTCCGCGCCCTGTGCTCCATGGCCTGCCACTCTGGCGGCAGGCGGGTGAGCAGCGTGGTCGAGCCGGCGGAGTAGGGGTAGGCGTCGCAACTGACCGACAGGCCCGCCGCGACGGCGCCCGCGATGCGCTCCATGGCCTGATCGAGCAGCGCGGCTCGGTCTATCCCCGTAGATTTGAGATGGCTGATGTGCAGAGCGGCGCCTGTGCGGCGCGCGACGGCGAGAACTTCGTCGATCGAGCTGACGAGCGCCCGGCCCTCCCCTCGAAGATGCACCGAGAGCACCCGCCCGCGCCGCGCCACCTCGGCGGCCATTGCGTCCAGTTCATGCTCCGCGGCAAAGCAGTCGGGGGCGTACATGAGCCCGAGCGACAGGCCGAAGGCGCCGGCGTCCAGCGCCCGGCGCAGCAGCGCGAGCATGGCCTCCAGCGCCTTGGGGGACATGGGCTTTGCGGCATCGTCGCCCGCTGCGGCGACGCGGAGCGTGCCCGCGCCCACCATGGCGCCGACGTGGAACGGCAGGCGTCGCGCCGCGAGCGCGTCCAGATAGTCGGAAAATTCGGGGAAGTCCTGCGGCTCGCCAGCCGCGCCGCCAGCTCCGTCCGCGTAACCCGCCGCGCCCACGCCGCCCGCGCCGTCCGCGCCAGCCGCTCCATCCGCGCAAGCCGCGCCGTCTGCGCCGCCCGTCGCGCCCACGCCGCCCGCGCCAACTGCGCCAGCTGAATCGCCTGCGCCGCCAGCGCCGAGTATCGGCGCGTTGCGGATCCGCACGGCCCGCCCGTAGTTGCCGGCGGGCGCGAGCGAGAAGCCGCAGTGCCCGGCCAGGGAGGCCGTGATCCCCTGCCGCAGCTCGGCCTGGCCGAATCCGTCCGCGAATATGGCCATGTCTATGTGCCGATGCACATCGACGAAGCCGGGGCACAGCACCTTTCCGGCGCAGTCTATCTCGCGCGCCCCGCCGCGCCTGATCTCGGGGGCCAGGGCGGCCACGCGCACGCCCTCGATCAGCGCGTCGCCAACGAAAGACGGGGCGCCCGTCCCGTCAACTATGCGCGCCCCTCTGAACAGCGTGCGTTCCATGCCAGTCCCTCCATTTTTAAGCAGGTTGCGCCCGCCCTGCCCGTCCACGCCGCGTCAATAGTTCACGCCGCGTCAATAGTTCACGCGGCATTAGTAATTCAGGCCGCGCGCCTCGACCGGGATGTCGGCCTCCAGCCGCCCGCCCCGGACGCCGCGCAGCGCGTCGCACAGGTTGACCGCCACGCACGCGTGGTTGGGGATGATCTCAATTCGGTCGCCGATCTCCAGCTCGATGGGGGCGTCCGAGCTGACAAATCCGTGCTCTTCGCTCAGATGGTCTATGATCGCGCCTTCGTGGCCGACGATCCACCCGTGGCCGCGCCGGAACGGGACGAGGTCGCTCGTCAGCGTCTTGCTGCCGGCGTCTATGATGGCGTGGCATGCGTCGGGCTTGGCCACGACGGTTGACAGTATGCGCAGCGCGCAGTCGCCGACGCCGATCCTGCCGATGGACAGCTGGGAGCAGTCGTTGAACACGTATGTGCCGGCCCGGATCTCGTCGATGCCGGACAGTAGCTCGGGGCTCTTTGACGAGAAGGACGAGCCGGCGCTCACCCACTCCACGGGCACGCCGGCCCGCTCGACGAGCTCCTTCGTGCGCGCCAGATCGTCGGCCTCCAGGATTATGCGCCGCCTTATCTCGTCCTCGCCGCGCAGGCCGTAGACGTCCCCGCCGAAGTACATCAGCCCGGCGATGGCGATCCCCGGCAGCTTCCGCGCCTCCGCGGCGAACTCCGCCGTCGGCTCGAAGGGCGGCAGGCCGCCCCGCCCCATGCGCCCGTCAACCTCTATGAACACGCGGTAGCGCTTGCCCCTCTCCCGCGCGAAGTCCGACAGGCCGCGCGCGCCGGCAAGGCTGTTGATCGCGCAGCTGATCCCGATCCTGCCGTCCAGGGCGTCGAAGCGCTCCAGCTTGTCTCGGCCGATGAGCGGGTACGCCACGAAGATGTCGTCGAACCCGGCGGCGGCCATGCGCTCGGCCTCGGCCAGCTTGGCGCAGGTTATGCCCGCCGCCCCGGCCTCCAGCTGCTTTTTGGCGAAATACACGCTCTTGTGCGTCTTGATGTGCGGGCGGTGGCGAATGCCACAGCGCGCGGCGCCTTCGGCCATTGCCCTGATGTTGCGCTCGGCTATATCCAGATCGACAATGGCGCACGGCGTGTGCAAAAACGGATAGATCATGGCGCTATCCCTCCTGCCGAACCGAAAACATCAGCTCGATCTCCACCGGAATGTTGCCGGGCAGCGCGCAGACGCCGATGGCCGAGCGGGCCGCCACGCCGATCTCCTCGCCGAACAGGCCGCGGAACAGCTCGGAGGCGCCGTCGATGACTTTCGGCTGCTCGTAAAAATCCGGGGAGCTCGCCACAAAGCCGAGCACCTTGCTCAGGCCGCTGACGCGGTTGAGGTCGCCGATCTCGGCCTCGATGTTGGCGAGCAGGTTGAGCGCGCAGCGCCTGGCCGCCTCGCGGCCCTCCTCGACGGAGAGCTCGGCCCCCACCTTGCCGGTTTTGTACGGCTGGCCGCCCAGGGCGGGGCCGCAGCCGGAAGCGCAGTACAGCCCCGGCAACACCTCCCTGACCGGCCTGTACGCGCCGCCAACGGCGGGCGGCGCGGGCAATTTCGCGCCAAGCTCCTTCATTTTCGCGTATACGTCCATTTTCATGTCTCCCGTCGCCATTTTTTTATTTGCATTGCCCTGCGCCGCCGTCCAGTTGCCCGCGCCCCGTTTTGCCGCGTGGCGCCCGCGCCCCGCCGCCGCCCTTTTGCGCCCTACGCCAGCGAGCCCATCGGATCCCACGGGCGGAGCGCGATGGGCGGCTTTTTCAGCGCGTCCCTCTCGGCGCCCGTCAGGTACTTGATGTTCACGACGACCTGGTAGACGTACTCGTCGAACCATGCGTCCGACATGCGGAACCAGCCTTTCTCGCCGCTCTTGTCGCCCCAGCTGTTCTCCACCTTCCAGCGGTTCGGCGCGCCGCCGGCGACGTTCATGCCGGTAAGCACCATGGCGTGGGTCATGAGGCTTTCGCCGTAGTCCAGCCGCGCCGCCTTGTCGAGGCCGAATTTCGCGCCGAACAGCCCCTCGGCGTCGTAGGCGTCCATGTCCATCAGCCCGCGCTCGCGGTCCAGCATCTGCCCGACGTCGCAGCCGAACCACACGGCCTCGCCGTCGCCGAGCTGCGCCGCCGCCGCCCGCTTCAGGCTCTCGGACGGCAGGTTCAGGTAGCGTATGGGCCTGCCGCCGACCACGTTGCCCAGGTACTCGACCGTGAACGTGCTGTAGAACGGCTTGTCGGCGGTCGGCGAGTTGATCAGGCTGACGTACTCGTCGAGCTTTTTCCCGACGAACCCGTCGTAAAACTCCAGCGGCGTGACGTTCGCGGCGCGCGTGAACTTGCCGTCCTTGTTGCGGCACTCGAAGTCGAAGCGCTCCGGCGGCGCGCCCAGGCATATGCACAGCATCCGGTAGAACGTGTCGAGCATCTCGCCCTTCCGCGCCTCCAGGCGCTCGCGGCTCGCGCCCGCGCCGTGCGCGTCCCGCAGCTCCTTCGCGAACTCGCGCGCCTTTAGCGTGAGGAACTTGTTCATGCGCCCGCTGTTCCCGGAGCTGAACGACTCCGGCATGGCGGCCTTTGGCACGACGCCGTACTTCTCGACGAGCGCGACCATCATGTCCCACTGGCCGCCGTCGCCGAACGGCGACGCGAGCAGCCAGCTCAGCAGCCGGCTCCCCTGCGCCTCGCCGAGCGTGTCCAGGATCGACTCGAGGAAGAAATTGGCCTTCTCCAGCTTGTCCCAGAAGAAAAGGTACGCCTGCGACAGCTCAAACGTTTCCAGCTCGCATTTCTTCATGACCTCCAGCCGCATGACGTTCGTGGCCGCGAACAGCCAGCAGCGGCCCGACGAGTTCTGCGCCGTGATCTCGCCGGTCTTGATCTCGTCCGAAAACACGTTCGGCGTGTTCACGGGCGCGCTGTACGACAGGCAAACGCCGTCGATGCCCGACTTTGTTGCGCCGTTCATGCGCAGCAGCCCCTCGCCGTCCGCCATAAAGCGCTCGCGCAGCGCGCGCGTCCTGCCGATAGATATTTCCTGCCTCAATGTGCTTTGCGCCTCCTATCTTGCGTGTGTTGTGTTGCCTCCATCATTATAATGAATGGCGCGGGATACTGCAACCCGCCGTGGCGCGCTGGCGCGCTCTTTCTTTGGCCGCCATAGCTTGCTTGAGCTTGCTTTTTATTGCTTTTTATTTGGAGCTTTGATGGCCGCGCCATGCGCGCACGGGCATTGCGTTTTTTTGCGGCTGGTGTATAATGAAGGTGCTGGGCAGGGCGCCGGAAAAGGCGCTGAATTGCCAAAGCCGAAGGGGTGTTTTCTATGGGATATGCAAAGAAACGCGCGCTGCCGCTTTTGCTGGCGCTCGCCGTGCTTTCGGGCGCGCTGGCGATCGGGCCGGGCGCGGGCGCGGCGCCGCAGGACGCGCCCATACTGGAGATGTCGCACGCCGCCGGCGCTGTCGCGCTGAACGGCCTCGGCGCGACGCTGACCGTTCCGTACAGCTACGCCTCCGGCACGGTCAACCTGTCTGAGCTTCAGATCAGCTACGACACCGCGAACTACATTGTGCAGGGCCAGGTTTACTCTCCCGGCGCGCTCGCCACTGTGGGCGTGGGGGCCGTCACGCTGAGCGTGACATACGCCTATGCGGCCGATCCGACGTTGCCGGCGCCCACGCTTGCATACACGATAGCCGTCGTCCGGGCCGCGCCCGTGCCGGCGGCTTTTTCCGGCACGGTGGCGAAAAGCGCCTCGCTGCCCGCGGCGGCGCCCATCGCCTTCGCGCCGGAGGACTTTGCGGCCTGCTACGCGCAGAACGACGGCGATCCGCTGGCGGGCATATCCATATCGGCGTCCTCGGGCTCGCTCGTGGGCGTGCTGAAGCTCTCCGGCGCCGACTATGCGTTCGGAACGCTCATCCCGATTGCCGGCGTTTCGGCGCTGGCGTTCGAGGTGGCGGCGGCGGGCGCCGTGACATTCGACGTGATCGCGCACACGGCCTCCGCGACGTCCCCGCAGCAGCTGCCCGGCGTGGCGCTGGCCATCTCCGTGAGCGCCACGCCCGCGCCGACGCCGACGGTGTCGCCGCTGCCGTCGGCCACGCCGACGCCGATCGCCGGCACGCTGAGCGAGATATCATACAACATCAGCCGGAACAGCGCGCTCATGCTCAGCGACTCTGACTTCATATCGGCGTTCGAGTACAGGAGCGGCGTCACGCTGTACTACGTGCAGTTCTCGCAGCCGTCGTCGTCGTTCGGGCGGCTGTACTACAACTACTACTCGACAAGCAGCTACGACAGGCTCGTCACGTCGTCGGAGCGCTATTTCACCGACTCGTCGCCGAGGCTGTCCAACATAACGTTCATGCCGGCGCTGGACTACACGGGCACGGACAGGATCTACTACACGGCGAGCGGCAGGAGCGGCCTCGTGTACGAGGGCTGGCTGCGCGTTACCGTGGACGCATACGTCCCCGGCGGGTACGCGGACGGCGGGTCGGGCGTCTACGGCAGCGTGAACACGGTCACGTACTCGGCCGAGAAGGGCGCCCCGGTGTTTTTCTCCGCCGGGGACTTCAACACGGCGTTCACCGCGGCCTCCGGCTACCAGCTGTACTACGTCCGGTTCAGCCCGCCCCCGGAGTCGGTGGGGCGCCTGCTGTACAACTACAGCCCGAGCGCGGGCGGCGGCAGCCTGACGGCGTCCGACACGCGCTACTACAGGGGCTCGTCGCCCGACATTTCAAACCTCGCCTTCGTGCCGCACCCGGACTATTCGGGCACATACGCCATATCGTACACGGCGTTCGCGTCGAACGGCCACAGCCTGCTGGGCACGGCGTTCGTCAGCGTCGGGAGGCAGCAGCCGGGGCCTGCCGGCAGCGTTTCGTATGAATCCCTGTCCGGCAGCGCCGTCAAGCTCAACGCGGACGACTTCGCGTCCGTGTTCGCGGCCACGACCGGCTTCAGCCTGTACTACGCCGTCTTTTCGCAGCCGCCGGCTTCGGACGGGAGGCTGCGCTACGGATACCAGTCGGCCGCGTCGCCCGGCTCGGCCGTTTCATCGTCCGTGCGGTATTACCGGACGGTGGCGCCCTATATATCCAACATAACGTTCGAGCCGACGGAGGGCAGGCTCGCGGCGGGGGCGAAGCCCGTCAGCCTGCGCTACACGGCCTACGCCACGAACGGGTTCAGCAGCGCCGGCGAGGTCGCCGTGTACGGGCCCAAGACGTTCGAGCTGGATCCCATCGAGCTGGAGGGCGTCGAGGGCGAGCCTCTCAGGCTCTCGGCGGACGGCATCCAGGACGCCGTGGAGGACGCCTCCGGCGAGGATCTTGACTACGTGACGTTCAAGCTGCCGTCGTCCAGGCGGGGCGTTCTGTACTACGACTACGATCCCGCGGCGGCGGGCGGCGGCAGGCAGCAGCGGGTGAAGGCCGGCGAAGCCTACTACTACGGGCGGTCGTCGCCGAGGATTGAGCGCGTGTCGTTCGTGCCGGCGCCCGGCTACTCGGGCGAAACAGTCGTGGCTTACGAGGGATTCGACAAGGCGGGCGGCATGTACGAGGGCGAGCTGCGGATCAAGGCCGCGCCCCTGCCGGCCGGGTGGGCGCGCGCCGAGGTCGCGTCGCTCGCGGCGCGCGGCGGCGTCGCGCCGGACGAGCTGATGTCCGGCTACGGGCAGCCGATCACGAGGGCGCAGTTCACCGCGCTGCTCGTCAACGCCTACGAGTACGCCAGGGGGGCGCACCGCCCGGAATACGAGGCGGCGTTCGCCGACATATCGCGCCACAGGTTCGCCGAGCATATAAGGAAAGGGTATTCGCTGGGCATCGTGAACGGCGTGTCCGACGACGCGTTCCAGCCCGACGCGCCGCTGACGAGGGAGCAGGCGGCAAAGATCATATGCGCGGCGGCCGGCGCCATCGAGGACGTGCCGGTATATTCGGACTACAGCCCGCCGTATGCGGATCTGGGCGAGATATCGGAATGGGCGCTGCCGTTCGTGGCCTACGCCGCGGAGCGCGGCCTGATGAACGGCGCCAGCGGCGGCATGTTCCTGCCGCTCGGCAGCCTGTCGCGCGAGGAGGCCCTTGTGCTCGCGGAGCGCCTGATCGTGGCGTGCGGGTACTAGATTGCGCACGGGATTGCGCACGGATACTCTGGCAGATGGGCAGGCAGCTAGGCAGGCTAGGCAACTAGGCAGCGCAGATGGATGGCCAGATGGGCAGGCTAGGCAGCCCGCTTTGGAGAAAGCCGCCGCGCTCTCACTCGCCCCAGCGGCCGCGCTTTTCGCCGCCCCCGCCGCCCCCGCCGCCGGCGGGATCCGCCCGCCTGATGAAGTAGGCCAGCGTGAAGACGAACATGATTATGGACACGCCCATGAACAGAAGGAGCGCGTCCGGCGCCTCCGCCCCGCTGCCTGCCGCCGACGCGGACAGCACGAGGCTGAGCGTGTTCATGGCGATGTGCCCCGCCACCGCAGGCCACAGGGAGCGCGACTTGTACGCGCAGAAGCCGAAGTATATCCCCAGCGGGATGGCGTAGAGGATCTGGATCGGCTGCACGTGGTAGAGGCCGAACACCGCGCCCTGGACGACTATTGCCAGCTTGGGGCTCATAATCGTTTCCAGCTCGCGCGTTATCATGCCCCGGAACATGATCTCCTCCACAATCGGGGTGATTATCCCGATGCCGAGTATCGAAAGCGCCAGGTTTCCGTTCGGGACGGCGAACGCCATCTGCGCCTCGTAGTCCTGCAGCTGGCTCGCGAACGCCCCCGACGCGGCGATCAGGCTGAGCGCCAGCATGATGATCGCGTATGACGAGAACCCCGCGCACGCGCCGAAGATCGCGTCCGGCAGCAGCGGCCGCGCGTCCAGGCGAGTGGCGCTGAAGAACGGCAGCTTGCGCGAGCTGTAGATGGCCGAGAAGATCAGCAGCGATATCAGCGCCGATATGGACAGCATGATGCCGCTGTTTTTGCTCATGAACTCGGCCGTCTTTTCGGCCGTGCCCGCCGAGAACGCCGCAGGGTCAAAGCCGCCCTCGCCCGCGCTCAGCGCCGCGTTCAGCGCGTCCGACCCGACGCCGCCCACCGTGAACGTCAGGGCGAGCATGACGATCATCTGGATCGCGTAGTAAAGCAGCAGGAAAGCTATTGCCCACAAAAACGGCCTTGCGTATTTTTTCGCCAAGATGCCACCGCCTTTTTCTTCAGTCGTATGCTGCGCATATGCGATGCGCATGATGCATGCGGCGCACGCGCGCGTATGCCTTATGTGCCGCTGTGCCGCTGTGCCGCGCATGCGCACATGTCTTATGTGCTGTGCCGCCAGCGCACGCATATGCAAGCAACATTATGCCGACACAGGCCGGCGCGTTGCCGCGCGTTGCCATGGCATGCCGGGCCTGTGCGGCGCGCGCGGGCGGCCGCGCCCGCCCGCCTAGCTGTGCGCCTGCGTATGCTGACGAGCATTTGAATTTACCATAAACGCGAGCCAGTAATACTCGTTTCCTCTGTCCGACCGCAAATTGCGGTCGAAATTCCCAATCGAACACGAGTATAGCAGCGCTCCCGCCTAGCCTGGACTGTGCGCCCGCCCGCCTAGCTGTGCGCGTACTCGATCTTCCCGCAGGCGAAAGTGTACCTGTTTTTCCCGGAGCGCTTGGACTCGTAGAGCGCGATGTCCGCGAGGTGTATCAGATCGTCCGGGCTGTCCGCCTTTTCCGGGACGGCGGACGCGCAGCCGATGCTCACCGTGACGTGCCGCGCCACGGTCGAGTGCTCGTGCTGTATGTTCGCGGCGCCGATGTTCTTGATGATCCGCTCCGCGATGAACTGCACGCCGGCGTTGCTGGTGTTTATCGCGATCGCCATGAACTCCTCGCCGCCCACCCTCGCGACGAAGTCCGTTTCGCGCGACAGGCTGCGCTTGAGGCACTCGGCGACCATTTTCAGGCACTGGTCGCCCTTCAGGTGGCCGTAATTGTCGTTGTAGCTCTTGAAATTGTCGATATCGACGGATATGAGCGCGATGGGCATTTTCATCCTGACCGCCCACGCCCACTCGGCCTTGAACTGGTTGTCGAAGCTCCGCCTGTTCTCAAGCCCCGTCAGCTCGTCCGTCGTGGACAGATCCTGAAGCTTGTCGTTCGTCCTTATGAGCATGTCCACGGCGCCCACCAGCAGCTCGTTGCGCTTCGCGAGGCCGACAGAGCGCAAAAACGATTTGGCGCGGCTGAGGTATATGATCGCGGAGGCGAGGGCGCAGGCCGACGCGATGACAATCGCCAGGGCGCCGCTCTGGGCCGAAAGCAGAGGCGCGCCGCCGACGGCGCCCAGCGCCAGGACGAAGCCGGCGTTGGCCGCGACGCTCAGTAGCACCGACACGGGCGCGCACACGGTGGGCAAGGTCGCGAAGTTGAACAGCGTGGCGATGATGGGCAGCATGTACGGAAAATTCGGGTCGTCCGCGAGCAGCGCCAGCATGGCGAACGAGTAGGCGGCCGCGATCAGCGGAAACAGCCACAGCGCCGTGAAGCGGCCCGCGCGGTCCGCCGGGCGCAGCTTTTGCGGCGCGGGCTCGCCGCCCAGGGCCGCCGAGCGGGCCGCGATGCAGGCCGCGACTGCCGCCAGGGCCGCGTCTTCGTCTGTCTGGGCGAAGCCTGCCGCGCCCATCGTCTCGGCGCCTGCCGCTCCCGTTGGCTCGGCGCCATCGGCGCCCGGCATGGCGGCGTCTGTCCAGAGGCCGGCCGCCCAGGATTTGGCCGCCCATGGCCCCGCCGCGTCCGAAATGGCTGCCGCCGCGTCCGGCCCGGCATCGCCCGCGCCATATCCGGCATGGCTTTCTTCCGAGGCGCCTGCGCCATATCCGGCGCAACCGCCGGCCGCAGCGCCGGCTTCGCCGCCTGCCGCGCGGCGCGGCGCGTAGCCGTCCGGGCCGCCGTCCGGGTTGCCGCCCGGCTCGGGCCAGTTGCCGTCGCCGCCGTTGCCGTCGCAACAGCCGCCGTCGCCCGATTCGGCCCATACGGGGCCTTCGGAGGCGCCCGGCGCGCCGCCGCCCGGCCTGGATTCACAGCCGCCGCCCACGTCGCCGATCCCGCTCAGGCCGGCCTCCGCAAGGGCGCCAGCGACGGCGTTCGCGAGGGCGCTCTCGCCGGGGCCGCGCGATCCGGGGCCGTCGCCGGCGCCATCCGGCGGGCCCGCGCCGCCGGGAGCGGCGACCGCCGAGGCGCCGCTGGCTCTGTTCACGCGCGAGCGCAGCCTTTTGCGGGCGCGGCTGAACGCCAGCCACAGAAAGCAGGCGAGCGCGGCCAGGGCCACCGACGCCGCGACAAAGAATCCCACATGGTCGCTAAATCGAAAAAAAGACGCCTGCCGGGTTATCGGCCCGCCCGCAGGCAGCGCGGAATCGCCGGGAGAGAGGGCGCCGTATGCGGCGAAAAAAAAGCCGGCGGCCGAAAGCATAGCTGAAAAACACAGGCACCAGAGCATATTTGAAAGAGCGGCCTGCTTTAGCATAGCCGCCCGGTTTTCTGCTGGAACGTGCGGGAAGGCCCGTTTGAGCGCGTTAGCAATTTTTCTCATAACGATATTATAATCCAACGCGCTTGACTTTACAACAGTTTCTAAAACATATAGAATAAAAGGCGCG
>JAISFK010000413.1 GCA_031263625.1 Clostridiales bacterium | reverse complement strand
GGCGGCGATGATTTTGCAGGCGACAGCGGCGGCTTCGGCGGCGATTATGCTGGCGGCGACGGCGGCATTGGCAACGATTTTGCCGACGGCAATGATGGCGGCTTTGCAGACAGCGGGGCGCCATACAATGGCTTCACGGACGCATACGCGCCGGGCGGCGGCAGGAACGGCGGCGCCTTTGCAGGCGGCAATGCTGCATATCAGGACGGCGGCGCGGGCGGCGCGGCATACCAGGACGGCGCGGCCTATCCTGACGATGGCGCAGGCAGCGCAGCATATCATCGGGATGACGACATGGGCGGCGCGGCATACCAGGGCGGCATGGCCTATCCGAATGACGGCACGGCCGGCGCCGCCTATCCGAACGACGGCGAGGGCGATTTAGCGTATCCGGGCGACGGCGAGGACGGCGGCAACTTCGGCCCCGCATATGCGAACGGCGCTGACGACAGCGCCGACGGTGGCGACGGCGGCGACGCCGGCGGCGCCCCCCCAGGCAGCGCGCGCCCCGTTTGGCAGAATGTGCTTTTTCGCATATTAACAGGGTTCAAGTGGGTATTTATCTATATGGGAAGATTTTTTGCCACAGTATTCAAAACCGCCATCGTGATAGTGATGGTCGTCGGGTTCGGCGTAATGGGCGCGGGCCTGGGGGCCGTATACGGCTATATCCAGAACGTCGAGCCTATCACGAGCGACATGCTCGAGATCAAGGTGCTGACGTCGTACATATACGACGCGGACGGCAACGAGATGGCGAGGCTGACGGGCCGCGAGAACGTCAACCGCGTGCCCGTGAAGTACGAGAACATCGCCCCGATGCTGCCCAAGGCGTTCATCGCGATCGAGGACGAGCGCTTCGAGTCGCACAACGGCGTTGACATCAAGCGCATAGGGAGCGCGGCCATAGGCTTCGTGACGAACGCCGGCTCGTCGCACGGCGCGAGCACGATCACGCAGCAGCTGGTCAAGCACGTTACGGGCAACAAGTTTGAAACGCTCGAGCGCAAGGTTCAGGAGTGGTATCTGGCAATCGAGCTCGAGAAGGGCATGGAAAAGTGGAAGATCCTCGAGCTGTACATGAACCTCATCTATTTCAGCAACGGCTGCTACGGCGTGCAGTCGGCGTCGAGCGCGTATTTCGGCAAGGACGTCGCGGAGCTCTCGCTCGCGGAGTGCGCGTTCCTGGCCGGGATCCCCAACAGCCCCAGCCGGAACAACCCGTATACGGACAGCGGCAAGGCAAACGCGTTTTCGCGGCAGCGCGACATCCTGAAAAAAATGCTGGAGCTGGGCATGATCTCGCAGAGGCAGCACGACGCGGCGCGCGCGGAGCAGCTGACGATCCTCCCCAAGCAGGCGGCCGCGTCCGTGACGAAGCCGCACTCGTACTTCGTGGACACCGTCATTAACGACGTCAAGAAGGATCTGATGGCCGAAAAGGGCATGACGGACACGATGGCGCTCATGACCATATACAGCAACGGCGTGAAGATATACGCGACGCAGAGCTCGTCAATCCAGGCCGCCATGGACGAGGTATTCACGAACGACGACTACTTCCCCAAGATCAACCCCGGCGCCATAGAGCACGACGAGCAGCCGCAGTCCGCGATGGTCGTGCTCGACCCCACGACCGCGCAGATCAAGGCCATGTACGGCGGCTACGGCGAAAAGCAGGCCAGCAGCACGTTCAACCGCGCCACGCAGGCGAAGCGCCAGCCCGGATCGAGCATAAAGCCCATAGCCGTCTACGGCCCCGCGCTCGACCAGCGCGCGATCACGCCCGCCACGGTCATCGACGACGCGCCCATGCACCTCGATCCCAACGACCCCGCCAGGGTGTATCCGTCTAACTCGAACAACCGCTTTGGGGGGCTGACCACGATCAGGGCCGCCGTGCGCAGGTCCGTCAACGTCGTGGCGATGAAGGTGTGGGGCATGATCCCGGACACCTCGCTCAGCTACCTCAGCAAGGTCGGCATAAACCGCGACAGCGAGCGCAACGTGGCGCTCGCGCTGGGCGGCCTGCACAACGGCGTCAGCCCGCTCGAGATGGCCGCGGCATACGCGCCGTTTGTGAACAGGGGCATGTACTACGAGCCGATCACCTACACGCGCGTGCTGGACAGCAACGGCAAGGTGCTGCTGGACAAGACGTCCCGGCAGCCGTCAATCGTGTACAGCGAGCAGGCGGCGTTCCTCATGACGTCCATGCTCCAGGACGTCGTCAAGTCCGGGACGGGCACGGCCGCGGCGCTGTCCGGCGGCGACATGCCCTCCGCGGGCAAGACGGGCACGACGAACGACAACGCGGACAGATGGTTCGTCGGCTACACGCCCTACTACGTCGCGGCCACCTGGTTCGGGTACGACAACAGCATAAAGAAGATCACGCTGTCGAGCGGCGAGCTGGACAACGCCATGCTCATATGGAAGGCCGTCATGGAAAAGGCGCACGAAAACCTGGCGCCAAAAGAGTTCGCGATGCCGGACCAGATCGTTTCCGCCAGCGTGTGCGCGTATTCGGGCAAAGCCCCTACGGAATACTGCGCGAGCGATCCGAGGGGCAACGCCATTCGGACGGAGTATTTCATCAAGGGCACGGAGCCAAAGTCGTCAGACCCGTGCGACGTGCACAGGCCCGTCGTGCTGTGCGGCGCGACCTCGGATCTGCTGGGCGAGCCGGTGCTGGCGGGGCCGTACTGCCCGCCCAGCTCGCTGAGGACGTCCGTCGTCGTCAGGCGGCCGGTCCAGTCCGAGCGCCTGCCCGGCGACCCGTACCCGTCGGACTGGGAGTACGAATACGCCGGATACCCCTCCTGTCCCTACCACACAGAATACGGCATAGCGCCTGAGTATCTGCCGGACGGCGGCGTTTCGGGCGGGAGCGCGCCCGACGGCGGTCTGGACGGAAGCGGAAGCGCGGGCGCTGGCATTGGCACCGGCATTGGAGCCGGCGCGGAGGCGGGCGCCGGAGACGGCCTGGGCGGCGGCGCGGGCGAAGGCGCGCCCGGAAGCGGGCCGGACGGAACCCTTTCGGCGGGCGGATCGAGCGGCGGCCGGGACGGCGGGGGGGCGCTCAGCCAAAACGCAGGCGGCGAGCCGGCCGGGGCGGCGGGCAGCCAGGGCAGCGCTGGCGCGGGCTCAGGAGCGGGCGCGGTAACAGGCGCCGAAACAACGGGCGCGGGTACGGGCGCGGGCGCCGGCGAATCACAGGCCGGGCAGTCCGGACAATCAGGGCAGGCGGGCGAGCCGGGCGCAACGGCTGAGCGCACGAGCAGGCCGACAAGGACGCCAAGGCCGCGCGCCTCGCCGTCGCCGACCGACTAATAAACCGCCGCTGTAATGCCTTTGGGTTTTTGCTATACTGGCGCTCATAGCGGCTTGCCGCCAAAGTAGCGCAGATTGCGCGAACCGCCCTTGCGGAAAAGCTCGCCGCCCTCTGCCAGTCTCTGCAACGCCACGCCCGCCGCCGTTTGGCCCACGCCAAGCAACAACTCGGCCTGCTTTCGCGTGATCGATCTATGTTCATCCACGAACTCCACGAATCCGCTCTTGTGGCGCTATACTCGTGTTCGATTGGAAATTCCTACAGCAATTTGCGGTCGGACAGAGGAAACGAGTATTACTGACTCGCGTTTATGGAAAATTCAAATGCTCGTCAGTATAAAGTGTCAGAATTTTTGTTCGCCTTAGTCTTAGCAAAATTCAAATTTGGCAGCGTCATCTTGAACACATTTGGCGTGGCCTCAATCTTCGGCTTCGCGAGAGAATCCCTGTAGGCCCCGAAGATTTTCAGGATGCCTATTCCGTATGCTTCGATTAGCTGCAAGCGGTAAAACACCGCCGCCAAATTCTGATTGCGGCAGGCAGAGTAGCCTGTCATTATGTCGCCAAGCTCAATGCCGCTCACCAAGCCGCCGGGCGAGATAAACTCCACGCGATCCGCGAATATTTTGACGAGAATGCTCCCGCTCGCGGAATATTCGCGGTGAACAACCGCATTTACGAGAGCCTCGCGCAACGCGGCTTCCGGGTAGTCGCGCGCGTCGATTCTCAGGAGCTTGTCAAACGTGGAATTTGTATTGTTGTTCAGGTCAAGATAGCTGTAGGCATCGGTAATTTGCCTGAACAGCGAGCCGCCGAACTCGCGGCGGTCCTTGAAAGCGTCCTGCGTCGTGTCTTGGAACACTGCGGCTTTGATCGTGTGCAGGCATTGCTCGGACAGAAGCATCGCGAGGTTGGTGTAGATTTTATCGCGGTTGAGAAGGCCGAGCGTCATCATTTGCGGTTCCTCGAACGCTATCCCGCGAACCTCAAACTCGTTTTTTGCGCAGGCGAAGTCCAGCTCCTGCTCGATGGAGCGCATCTTCTCGTAGCTCTCGCCGTCTGTTTCGCGTATCATCCTGCGAATCGCGGTATCGGTCGCCGGGACGCTTGCCGCGCCATGGCGGACATACACCCCCTCCGGGCGTATGCCCTTGCCGGCAATATAGTACGGGCGTTCCGCGCCGCCTTGAACGCTGATGGCGATAATCCGCTTGCCGCCGGCATCAGCAATCTTCGCCAGCGTGAACAGCGTGACGTCCGGCTTGATGGCGTCGCGGAGCATATTGTTGACGGACATCAAGTCAGAATCGGCGTCAGAAAGCCCGACAACCTCGCCGCTATCGGCGACGCCCACATACAGCGTCCCCCCGCCGCTATTGGCGAACGCGACGACGCCTTTCTTAATCTCGTCAACAACCTGCGCTTTCAGCTCAACAGTTTCGCTTTCCTTAAATATCATGCCGCCCGCCCCGCAAATTACCCATTTGCCTGTTTGCTCATTTGCCTGTTTGCTCAATCGCTTATTAACATTCTAACACGCATTAACTGTCGCGTCAAAAATTGCTTCCACAAATCGGACAATTGTGCTTTTGCCGGAGCCGTTCGGCCCCGCGAACGCAAGCACGACCGGGCGCGGGCGATCATTGTTTTCCATCGGCATATTCCCTGCGGCCGTCGGGATACTCCAGATACGCCCGATTCACCGCAACGTCGTACCTCGCATCCGGCAAGCCGAGTTCAAACCCGCGCTCCCGGTCGGCTCTGACCGCGCCCTTTACCGCCGCGTCAAGTTCTCCCTGAGACAAACCCGCTATTCCGCGCCTGGTCTCCGTGATTGCCGGCTTGAACGGAAGCGCCTTGTCACGTTCCATCTGGAACAGGAACATCGTAATCGCCGTCGTCAGATTCATTCCCAACTGCTCGGCGGTCTTTTCGATCCGCGACTTGAACTCGCTTCCCACGCGGACAGTGATTCTCGCATCGTTTAACATATACATCAACCTTGTTTCTTTAATTGTTACTATCATTATATGCCG
>JAISFK010000396.1 GCA_031263625.1 Clostridiales bacterium | reverse complement strand
TCGCTGCGCACGCCGTTCACGTTGGGGATGATCGAGCTTTCCCCGACATACAGGCCGCCGTAAATGCACCTGCCCAGATGCTCGGAAAAATGGCCGTAGATGTTTTTGCTGATCTCGCCTTTCTTGTCAGCCGGGTTGACAATCAAATCAAACATGCCAGCGCCTCCGTGTTCTCCATATATATTTTGTATGCCGCACACGGCCAATTATACAGTGCGCGCCCGCAAAATTCAATGCCGCCGGGCGTCACGCGGCGGCTGGCCAGTCCGGCTGCGGCTATGCCATTTCGCCGCCGCGCTCGTGGCGCGTGACCTCAAAGCGCTCCAACTTGCAGCCGCTCGCGTCGAATATGCCGGCTTTCTCGCGGGCAATCCGCAGCTGCGCCTCGACAGTGTCAACGCCCTCAAGGTTCGGGAGCAGCAGCCCTCGCCGGAAGCCCTTGCTGACAATGACGCCATAGCGCTTCGCGTCCAGCTCCGCAGCGGACGCGATCGGCTCCGGCTCGGCCAAGACGTCCACGCTGACCGTCAGGTCAGGGATCTCGCCAGGCGATATCGGCTCAAACCGCGGATCCCGCGAGCACGCGCTGATCGCGTTTTGCACGATCTCCTCGGCGACGCAGCCGCAGGCGGGCGAGATTGTGCCTATGCAGCCGCGCAAAAGGCCGCGCTTTTTGATTGAGACGAACGCGCCGGCGCGGGTGTCGCGCATTTCGGGCGGCAGGCCGGGCGGCACGGGCAGCTGGCGGCGCTCGGCGATCCACGCGCGGAGGGCGGACTTCGCCAGCTCGACGTAGGGGTCGCCGCTCCCAGCGCAACCACTCTCCGCGCGGTCGTGCGCTCCTGCGGCGGGCACCCCCGACTCCGCGCGCTCGCCTGCGGCAACGGCTATGTTTTCTGGCGCCGTTGCGGCCGCTACCGCGTTTTCCGGTGCCGTTGCAGGCGCTTTCGCAGTTTCGGGCGCAGCCGGCCTGCCCGCTGCCGCTGTTTTAACCACCGCGCGCTCGCCCGCGGCAGCGGCCACCGCCTCCGCGCTTTCGGGCTTCGCCGCAACCGCCGTCACTCTGGCGACCGCGTATCCGACCCCGAACGGCCCTTCGTATGAGCGGACGTCCGACGCGAGCCTGACCGCGCAGGCGCCGCTTACGGCACAGCCGTCGCCCGCAACACAGCCACCGCTGCCGGCGACGGCTCGATCGGCTGCGGCGGCTGGCATGGCGGCGTCCTGCCACAGGAGCGCCCCGTACATCATCGCCAGGCCATAAAAGCCGCACTGCGCCGCGCTGTCCAGCAGCCCGCCGTTTGTCGCCAGCAAAGCGCCGACGTCGCTGTCCCTCACGCAGGCGAGGACATGCCTGTCAAATTCCGGGCCTGCGGGATCAAACCCATACGGCCCGTCGCTTTTCAGCTTGTGGGAGAGATCCCCGCTCGCGATGAACACGACGTCGCCGTCGGCCTCGCTGATCGCCCTGCCGACGCACTGGCCGAACCTGAACAGCGTTTCGTGGCTCGCGAACGCGATGGATATCACGATTAGCATGGGTCTGGACACATCGGGCGCCACAGCCTGATCGGCAGCATGGCCCGTAGCCAGGCTCACGGTCTTGGCCTCAGCATGGCCTGCAGCATGGTCTGCAACTGGGATCGCGGCCTGCGCCGGAGCCTCGGTTGCGGCCTTGGCCGCAACATGGCCAGCGGCCCGCGCTGCAACATGGCCCGAAGCGGGCGTCGGAGCCTCAACTGTGGCCTTGGCCGCAGCCTTCGCCGCTTTCAGGCGGCGATCCAGGAAATAGAGCGGCACCATCGCGCCGTGATCCAGCTCGTGCCCGCGCCACGCGCCCAGCTCAAGCGGCTGGGGCTCGCCGCCGGCGCTGATCCCGGCTTTTGCGGCCTCGGCCGCTATGCGCCCCGCCAGCCGCAAGTCGTTTTTGAACGCCATGCCGGCTTCGGCCGCGCCGAAGCGGCTAAAATCCCCCTTCAGCGTTTCGCCGCCGTTCATGAGGATATGGCCCGGCGTCCGCGACACGGGCGCGTGCGGCGACACGACGACGACCGTGCGCGGCGCGGCCCGCTCGATTTCGGCTGCGGCCTGCTCCATTGCCCGAATGGTCGCGGCGATGGCCCGCTCGCTCCCGCGCCCGACGTCCGGCACGGCCAGCGGCGGATGCGGCAAAAGATATGCCGATATAATTGTTCCCACGCGCTCACTCCCCCTTTTGGCGCGGCGCGAGCTTCTGCAAGCTCACCATGGATTCGATGAAGCGCTTCAGCCCCGCCCTGTCAAACTCTATTTCCATTATGATGTCCTTGCCGTCCGCGCGTTTGCTCGCGACCGTGCCCCTGCCAAATTTCTTGTGGTTCACGGACTCGCCTATCGCATAGGTCTGGCCGTTCATGTACTGCGCGGCGCCGCCGTCTTCGATGATTTCGATTGCAACGCCGCCGTTTCCGAGTCCGGCGCTCCCGGCCGCGCCCGCGCCCGCAACCGCGCCCAGCGCGGCCTTGCCAAAGATTGCGTTGCCGCCAGCCGTGCCGACGGCCGCCCCGCCGCCCCGCCCGGATTCGGCGCCGCCATGCCGCCGCCCCAGCGCCGGCCGGCCGCCGTAACTGCCGAAACTACTGCCGTTGCCGCCTGCGCCGCTTGCGCCGCTATTGCTGCCAGCGCTGCCGTAGCCGCCAGCGCCGTAGCCTCCGCGCGCGGGCTGCTGCCCAAATCCGCCGTCGAGCCAGGCGTCCTTTGTAACTAGCTCTATCGGAATGTCGGATATAAAGCGCGAGGGGCTGTTATAGGCCGTGTTGCCGAACAGCGTGCGCGACGTCGCGTTCGTTATGCACAGCGCTTTCCTGGCCCGCGTGATGGCGACGTAGCACAGCCGCCGCTCCTCCTCAAGCTGCGCGCTGTCCGTCAGCGCCCTGTAGCCGGGGAAAACGCCGTCCTCGGCGCCGATGATGAAAACCGTGTCAAATTCGAGCCCTTTCGCGCTGTGGACGGTCATGAGCGAGATCCTGTCGTCTTCTTCCTCAAAATTGTCGATGTCCGCCATGAGCGTGACGTGCGCCAGAAACTCCGCGAGCCCGGCTCGCGCCGCCCACGCGCCGCCCACGCCGCCCGCAGGCGAATTGCCGCTCTCCGCGTCCTCCGTCCACGCGCCGCCGCCTGCGGGCGAATCGCCGCCCTCCGCGCCCGCCGCCTGCGCCAGCTCTCCAGGCTGTCCCGGCTGCCCTGGCTGCCCCGTCGCCGCCGCCTGCTCCCACAAATCCGCCCGGCCAGCCGACCCCGCAACGGCGCCCTGCCCCGCAAGCGCGCCCCGCTCAGCAGGCGCCCTCTGCCCAGCAGCCGCTTGCTGGTAGCGTTCCTGGGCCTGCGCGTCGGGGAAGAATATGTCGTCGCTCTGATAGTTCCTCTCAAATTCCAGGATTTCCGACTTCAGCTCCATGACGTTTTCCAGGCGCGTCCTGGCCTCGTCCGTCTTCTCGGCCGCGTACATCGCCACTATGCCCGCCCGCTCAAGCACGCAGTCCAGCAGCGCGGTCGTGTCCAGCGTTTCGGCGGCGCTGCGGAAGCCGTCCATCATGGCCGCGAAATTCATGAGCTTGGGCACCGCCGATTTCAGGCCGGGCGCCGAATCCGCGGCGCGCGCGGCCTGCATGAGGCTCATGCCGCCCTCCTGCGCGAACGCGCCGAGCTTTTCGAGCGACGTGCCGCCTATGCCCCTGCGCGGCACGTTGACGGCGCGCGAGAAGCTGATGTCGTCGGACGGGTTCAGGATGAGCTTCAGGTACGCGACGACGTCCTTGATCTCCTTGCGCTCGAAGAACTTGAAGCCGCCGACTATGCGGTAGGGCACGCCCTCGCGTATGAGCATGTTTTCCATCGCCCGCGACTGCGCGTTTATCCTGTACAGGACGCAGAAATCGCCCCACCTCGCGCCGCCGCTCCCGCCGCGCAGGCGCTTCACCATGCGCGCGACGCACAGCGCCTCCTCGTGCTCGTTCGGCGCGGTGGCGCAGAATATCGCGGAGCCGCGCTCGTTGGCCGTCCACAGGCTTTTCGCCTTGCGCTGCGTGTTTTTGCCTATGACGCTGTTGGCCGCGTCCAGGATGATCTGCGTGGAGCGGTAGTTCTGCTCGAGCTTGATGACCTCCGCCCCGCGGAAGTCCTTCTCGAAACCGAGTATGTTGCTGATGTCCGCGCCGCGCCAGCCGTAGATGGACTGGTCGTCGTCGCCGACCACGCACAGGTTCTTCCACTTCCCGCTCAGCAGCCTGACCAGCGTGTACTGCGCCGTGTTCGTGTCCTGGTACTCGTCCACCAGGATGAATCTGAAGCGGTTCTGGTAGTACTCCAGCAGATCCGCATGCTCCTGCAGCAGGCGCACGGTCAGCATTATAATGTCGTCGAAGTCCAGCGCGTTGTTCTTTTTCAGCTTGGCCTGGTAGAGCTGGTAGATGTCGCATATCTTCGCCGCCCGGAAGTCGCCGGGGCTCATGGCGCGGAACTGCTCAGGATCGGCGAGCGCGTCCTTCGCGCGCCCGATCGCGTCCAGCATGGCCTTTGGCACGTACATCTTGTCGCTGAGGCCCATCTCGCGGATGCACTCCTTCATGAGCGACAGCTGGTCGTCCGCGTCGAATATCAGGAAGTTCGTGGAGAAGCCGAGCCTGTCTATGCAGCGCCGCAGGATCCGCAGGCAGGTCGTGTGGAACGTGCTGATCCAGATGGACGCCGACTCGCGCGGCAGCAGGGCCTCGACCCGCGACTTCATCTCGCGCGCGGCCTTGTTCGTGAACGTGATGGCGAGTATCGACCAGGGCGGCGCGCCCGCCGCGTGGATCAGGTGCGCTATGCGGTGGACGAGCACGCGGGTCTTGCCCGATCCCGCGCCCGCCAGAATGAGCAGGGGGCCGTCAACGTGCCGCACGGCTCTCGCCTGCTCAGGGTTCAGCCCGCTCAGCAGGGAGCTTTCGGCGCTCGCGGAGGCCATGCCGCCCGCCTGCCCGCCGCCCCCAGCGCTACCAGCTGGCGTCGCGCCGCCCGGAATGCCGCCATCTGCCGGAGCGCCTCCTAGAGCGCCACCCGTGCCTATGCCAGCGCCGCCAATCTGCCCGCCTCCCGCGCCTATGCCAGCGCCGCCCTCCAAATTTATATCAATGCCATCTCTGCCATCTCTCATTTGCATGTCAGCTCCATCGCCCGTCCGCCCGCCAGCCCGCTCCGCTCGCGAGCCGCGCACCGCGCGCCATTCCCGTATTTGCGCCGCCACAGTCAGTGAATCTATAGCTCACTGGGCCGCTTCTTCTGTCCCCCACCGTTCGCCGCCGTTCTCCACCCAAATCTGCCGATTAACTCCATTTCGCGCTTGCCTCCCACCCCAAAGGCGGTTTCACCGCCCTTGTCGCCCAAAACGAGGGGATTCCGTCGGCAATCGCGCCGGGGTCGTTGTTAAAGTCCTCGTATGCGCCCGTGATGACGAATCCGGCCTTCAGCTGCCCGCCGATTTGCTCGTCGAAGGTATGGCTGAACTGGA
>JAISFK010000385.1 GCA_031263625.1 Clostridiales bacterium | reverse complement strand
AAATTGCTCGCGGCGCCAGGTTTGGCGCGGCGCCCGCAACTAAACAGCCGGCCCGCGAGGCCGCATTGGGGAGATGGTTTCGCTATATGAAAGCCGAGGACGTACCGCCGCTGATCAGGCATTTCGCGCGCCTGTCGGAAAACGCGGTTGCGTGGAAAAGGGCTTTGTTCAACCTTTCCGTGACTGCCGCCATTCTGGTCATAACGATCGCGCTCACAGAATTGCTGCGCATCGCGGACATAGGCGACACGAGCATCGTAGTCGTATACTGCCTGGCCGTCATAGTCATATCCTGCCTGACGCCGAACTACTCGTATGGCATCTTCGCGGCCATGGCGCTGGCGTTCGCGTGCGACTACTTCATCACCGAGCCGAGGCTCGGCTTCAGCTTCACGAAGGGCTCGCCCGTCACGCTCGTGACCATGCTGGGGGCCACGCTGCTCACGAGCACGCTCACGATCCAGATAAGGATCCAGACGCGGCTCGCCAGGGAGCGCGGCCAGCGGTGGCAGATGATCTACGAGATCACCGAGCGGCTGCTGGCCGCCAGGAGCACGGACGCGATAATCGACCTGTCCAACGACAGCCTGCGCGCGCACCTGTCGCCGCGCTCCGTCATATACTATCCCGGCGACCCCGTGAAGGATAGCCGCGCGCCGGCGAGGCGCCCGCGCGACCAGCAGCCCGACGAGGCGTTCTCCGCGCCCGACGAGCAGAAGCGCGTGCACCGCATCTTCCAGCGCGGCAGGGCCGAAAACTACTCGAAGCCCGACGACGCCCCCTGCAGCATCTTCTACTTCCCCGTCGTGTCCAAGGGCTGCATCCTCGGCGTGTTCGGCGTGAACTGCCGGGAGCGCCCGCTCAGCCGCAGCGAGCTCTCATACGTGCAGATACTGACGGGGCAGGTGTCGCTGGCCATCGAGATGCAGAACCTGTCCGACGCGCAGAGCAGGATACTGCTGGAGTCGGAGCGCGAAAAGACGCGGAGCACGCTGCTCCGCTCCATATCCCACGATCTGAGGACGCCGCTGACCACCATCATAGGCGCCGGCACCGCCGTGCTCGAGCAGCCCGGCATGGAGAAGCCCGAGCGCGACGGCCTCATGCGCGACATCGTGGACAACGCCGAATGGCTCGTGCGCATGGTCGAGAACATCCTGACGATCACGAAGCTCACGGACGAGACGATAGCGGTCAAGAAGACGCCGGAGGCGGCGGAAGAGGTGGTCGCCCAGGCGGTCGCGATCGCGAGGCGCAGGTTCCCCAACAACCTCATACACGCGCGCGCGCCGGACAAGCTCCTGATGGTGCCCATGGACGCGACGCTCATAGCGCAGGTGCTGATCAACCTCATGGAAAACGCGGCGAAGAACTCGCCGGATCAGGGCCTGATCCTCGTGGATCTCCAGAAGCAGGGGAGCTACGCCCGCTTCGAGATCAGCGACGAGGGCGGCGGCATACCGGAGGACATGGTCGGGCGCCTGTTCGAGCCATACGCGCGGCGCGCGGGGGCGGCTGGGGCGCCGGGAGCGGCGGGGACGTCGGGAGCCGGGGCCGCAGGGACAGGGATTGCGGGAGCGGCTGGGGCGGGAGCGCTAGGAACTGGAGTTGCGGAAGCGGCTGGAGCTGGGGCCGCAGGTACAGGGATTGCGGGAGCGGCGGGGGCTGGAGTTGCGGAAGCGGCTGGAGTTGGGGTGCCGGGAGCGGCTGGAGCTGGGGCGCCAGAAGCCAGAGTTGCGGAAGCGGCGCCAGAGACGGCGGGAGTGCCGGCATGGGCTGGGGCAATAGTTGCCGCGCCAGCGGGAGCGGCGGCGGCAGGAGCTGTGGTAACGGGATCCGGGGCTACAGGAGCGCCGGCGGCAGGAGCGGCAATGGCTGGGGTTGCGGGGGCGTCGGTGGCGCCGGCAAGGGCCGCGGCGCCGCAACAGCAGCCGCAGCAGCCGGCGGCCGACATCGACAAGACGCGGGGCGCCGGCCTCGGCCTGTCCATATGCCACACCATCGTCCATGCGCACGGCGGCCGCATTGACGCGAGCAACCGCGAGGAAGGCGGCGCGAAATTCGTCGTGCTGCTGCCGCTGGACGACGCCGCGCCGGCAAGCGCGGCCAAGCCGGCATAGCGCGGCGCCGGGGCGGGAGGCTTGCCGGCCCGCCAGCGCAACGGCTATCGGGCGCCGGCGCCGCAACCGCATGCCGCGCTCGGCGCTCGGCGACTACAGGCCGCAGCTTCGACGCGTGGCGCGCGGTTGCTGCGCCATTCGAGCGCGGCGCTCGGAGGGCCCGCCGGCGCGGCGGCGGGCGATGCAAGAAAAACGGAGGCGGCGATGGGCTTGGCGGGCGCCGCGCGCGAGGGCGGCGCGGCTTTGAAGCACAAAATCCTGATGATCGAGGACGAGATGGTGATAGTCCACTTCCTGAAATCCATTGTCAGCGCGGAGGGCTACCAGTTCATCTACGCCACAACCGGCAGGGAGGGCGTTTCTCTGGCGGCCTCGCACATCCCCGACCTGCTGCTGCTCGACCTCGGCCTGCCCGACATGGACGGCATAGACGTGCTGCGGAGCATACGCGAGTGGTCCGACGTCCCCATAATAGTCGTTTCGGCGCGGCTCAACGAGCAGGAGAAAGTCGCGGCGCTGGACGCCGGGGCGAACGACTACGTGACGAAGCCGTTCGGGAACAGGGAGCTGCTGGCCAGAATCCGCTCGTCGCTGCGCCAGCGCGCGCAGAAAAAGGACATGGGGGCGCAGGCCGGCGGCCTGTTCCGCGTCAGGGACCTGCATCTCGACTGCGTCCGCCGGACGCTGAGCGTGGCCGGAAGGCCCGTGAAGCTCACGCCCATCGAATACCGCATACTTGTCCTGCTGGCCCAGAACGCCGGCAGGGTGCTGACGCACGACTACATCATAAAATCCATATGGGGGCCCTACGCGAGCGACAGCCAGGTGCTCAGGGTCAACATGGCCAACATAAGGCGAAAGATCGAGCCGGACCACGCCGACCCGCAGTACATACTGACGGAGGTAGGCGTCGGCTACCGCATGGCCGACGAGGAATGACGCCGGGTGCGAGAACGCTGCCGACACGCCCTCGAACGTTGGCTGCCGCATGGCCGACGGGGAATGACGCGTCCCGGCCCGGCGGGCCGCGCCAAACAAGCGAGGTTGCGCCAATAGCGTTGCTGTGCCCGCAGGACTTCGCTGGCTGGCGCCCGCGAATCAAGGATCTGCGCAACGAAAATAAAAGCAAAAATTCTCCACCATTTCAAAAATACTCATATTGCCGATTGTCGCGCTCCTCTGTATAATATAGCCAGAATTAAAGCAAACGCGAGCGAAAAAGCCAATAATCGAACAAGTTCTCGGGCGGCCATGCTTGAAACGCGCCTGCCGCGCAGGTTGGCTCGGGGCGAGCTGGCTCGGACCAAGCAAGCTTGGCGCAGGCAGATGCGCCGACGCCTGTGCTTGTAAGCGCGAAAGCATGGGTTTGCGGCTTAAAGAACTTAAAAGTTCAGGAGGGGCAAATGAAAAAGCACATGACAAATACCAAGCTGGGCGCGATGCTGCTGGCGGCATTGCTGTTCTGCGCGGGCTGCGCCGCGCCGCAGGCGGCGATGGGGACTTCGGAAACGACGGCGCCGCTCCCCCCTGCAACGGAAGCGCCCGGCGGAGGCGCGGCAAGCGCGGCGCCATCCGCACAGGAATCCGCAGAAAGCGGGCAGGGCAGCCCAACCAGCCAGAATGACGGCCAGGGCGGGCAGAGCGCCCAGAATGGGCAACCGCAACAACCGCAACAGGCGCCTGTCACGCTGACGGCTTTCATAGACAGCCCAAACGCGCTTGAGGGCTGGCAATGGGGCGACGACGCCGTTTCCAGGGAAATAACGAGGCGCACCGGCGTTACGCTCGACATAACGAACGCCAGCACGGCCGATCACCAGGAATTGTCAACTGCCCTGGCCGCAGGCGACGCCATCGCCGACTTCATCATCGCCCACCCATATGGCCCTATGCCGCACATGTTAATCTCGCAGGGCTTCGCCGCGCCGCTGAACAAGCTGGCAGACGAATTCTGCCCGGAATTTTGGGACGCGCTCCCGACCGACGAGGACACTATACTGAACTGGGACGACGGCAACCTCTACTACGTCGTCGATGAGTTCGGGGATGCGGAAAGAATCGGCGAAATAAAAGAGCCGCACGGTTCGCTGGTCGTTTTTATGGCAAACCTCGAAATGTGGGAGGAGCTCGGGAAACCGGAGATGGCCACGCTTGAGCAGGTTCGAGAAGCGCTGGCGCGGGCAAAGGGGCAATTGGGCACGGCGTTTCCGATATACGACGGGAAGAT
>JAISFK010000202.1 GCA_031263625.1 Clostridiales bacterium | reverse complement strand
TCTATCCGAACGAATACTATCGGGATCGTAGCAAGGTGAAGCTCTCAAAGCAGACGTACCGCTTCATGGACGACATGCAGGCCCGGCTCGCGGCCTACAAGACGGGCGAGCTGGACGTCATAGGCACGGCCCCGTACTACGCGCTAGAAGAATACGCGGGCACGGGCGAGATCTATTCGGCGGCACCGCTGACCTCGCTGTACTCGCTGTTCAACCTGCAGGCCGAGGTGCTGAAGGATCCGAGGGTGCGCGAGGCGCTCGTCATATCGATCGACCGCCAGGATCTCTGCAGCGTCATGGGGGACGACCATGTGCCCTCGCCCGGCCTCGTGTCCGTGAACATGCCGAGCGTGGCCGAGGACGGCAAGATGTTCGCCGAGACGGCGCCGGCGCCGTTCGAGGAGGACGCGGAGCGCGCGCGCCGGCTGCTGGCGGAGGCAGGCTATCCGGACGGCGCGGGCTTCCCGACGCTCAAGTACATCTACCCGAACGCCGAGGAGGACTCGAACGCGGCGCAGATCCTGCAAAGCCAGTGGAAGGAGAAGCTGGGCATAAGCGTCGAGCTGAGCGCGATGGAGCAGCAGGTGTACCTGTCCGAGCGCAGGGCGGGCAACTTTGACATAGCGCGCATGAGCTGGACCGCGGATTTTGGCGACCCGATGTCGCACCTCGCGATGTACATGTCGCACTCCTTGCAGAACGACACGCGCATCGACGATCCCGCATACGACGCGGCCGTGCGGGCGTCGGACATGGAGGCGGATCCCGCGAGGCGCGAGGCGCTCCTGCACGAGGCGGAGGCCGCTTTGATCGGCGGGGGCTTCTACATCAACCCGCTGTACGCCATTAACAGCAACTCGCTCGTCAGGCCGGGCATAACGGGCATGAAGCTGGACAGCCGCGGGCTGTACGACTACCGCTTCGCGGACGTCGAGGAGGTCGCGGGCTGAATATCAAGCCATACTCGTGTTCGATTGGAAATTCCGACCGCAATTTGCGGTCGGACAGAGGAAACGAGCATTACTGACTCGCGTTTACGGTATATTCAAATGCTCGCCAGTATAAGAATATCGACGCGCACGGGCGCGCACCAAATGAGAAAAACGAGAGAGGGGAGTTCGACACTATGTTCAGAAAGTCTGCGCCGCTTGAGGCGCTCACCAAGGAGTCTGCGCCGCTTGAGGCGCTCACCAAGGAGTCTGTGCCGCTTGAGGCGCTCACCAAGGAGTCCGCGCCGCTTGAGGCGCTCACCAAGGAGTCTGTTCGCTCGTTGCCCGCGTATGTCGCGGGCGAGAGCGTGGAGCAGATGCGGGCGAGGTATCCGGAGATCAAGGCGTTCCAGCGGCTCGCGTCCAACGAGAACCCGCTTGGCCCGTCGCCCAAGGCCATAGAGGCCATGAGGGCCGCCGCGTCCTCGGCGAGCCTGTACCCGGATTCCCGCGCGCCGGAGCTCAGGCGGGCGCTGGCGCGCTTCTACGGCGTGCCGGAGGAAAACGTGTTCGCGTCGTCCGGCGCGACGGGCGCGCTCGAGCTGCTGACGGACATGTTCATATGCCCCGGCGACGAGGTGGTGTTCTGCTCGCCGACGTACATGGCGTACAGCCGCTACGTGGCCCGCAACATGGGCGTGGCCGTCCAGCTGCCGCTGACGGCGGAGCTGAAGTTCGACCTCGGCGCCATGCTGGGCGCCATAACGCCCAGGACAAAGATGGTCATGATCTGCAACCCGAACAACCCGACGGGCACGACGGTCGGGCGCGACGAGCTCGCCGCGTTCATAGGGCGCGTGCCGCCCGGCGTGATCGTCCTGCTCGACGAGGCGTACATCGAGTTTTCGGACGGCGGCAACGGCGAGAGCCTGTACCGGCTCGCGCTCGAGCGCAGGAACCTGGCCGTGCTGCGCACGTTTTCCAAGCTGTACGGCCTGGCGGGGGAGCGCGTCGGGTACGCGTTCGCGCACAGGGAGATGGCGGATCTCATGAACAAGTCCGCGTCGTTCTTCACGGTGACGAGGATCGGGCAGGCGGCGGGCATAGCCGCGATCGGCGACCGGGAGTTCGCGGAGCGGACGGCGGCGCTGATCCGCGAGGGGCGCGCCTGGCTCGGCAGGGAGTTCGCCGAGATGGGCTTTAAGACATACGAGTCGCAGGCGAACTTCATATACGCGGACACGGGCTACGACGCGCTGCAGCTCGCGGAGGCGCTCAAGCCATACGGGCTGCTCGTCCGGGGCAACTTCGAGCTGAGCCGCGTCACGATAGGCACGGCGGAGCAGAACGCGCAGCTGGCGGCCGCGCTTTGGGAGATCATCAGGAAGGGCGCGATCCCGAAAAGGGCGGCCTGACGCGGGCGCGCGGGCGCATGGGCGCACGGCCGCCGGCCGGCAAAAGGCGGGCGGCCTGACACCGCAGAGAGCGGAGGGCGTACCGGACGAAGAGCGCGCCGGGCGACGGGCACGGCGCCCGCAACTGGAGAGCGAACTGGCGCGAATAGGGCGAATGGCGCGGATAGAGCGGCGGCGCGGCATAGTGGCAGGCCGCCGCGGAGAGCGGCGAGAGGGAGGGTGTGTTTCATGCTGTTGCCGGTTGACACGGTTTGGGTTCTGGCGGGGGCGGTTCTCGTCTTTTTCATGCAGGCGGGCTTCGCGATGATGCAAACGGGGCTCGCGCGCGCGAAAGACGCGGGCGACATCGCGATGAAGAATCTCGCGGGCTTCTGCCTGGGCTCGCTGGCCTTCTGGGCGGTGGGCTTCGGGCTTGCGCGCGGCGAGTCGGTCGGCGGGCTCGTCGGCGCGCCGGACTTCCTTGCCATGGGCGAATACGGCGGCGCGGCCGCGCCAGCGGCGCTCGTGCTGTTCCAGACGGGCCTGTGCGGCGCGGCGGCGGCGATCGCGTCCGGCGCGATGGCCGGCCGCGCGAAGCTTGCGGCGCACTGCGCGTGCAGCCTGGCGATCTGCGCGCTGGTCTACCCCGTAAGCGCCCACTGGATATGGGGCGGCGGCTGGCTCGCGGCCCTGGGCTTCCGCGATTTTGGCGGGTCGGCCGCCGTCCACATGGTCGGCGGCGTCGCGGGGCTGGTCGGGGCGAAGATGCTGGGCCCCAGAACGGGCAAGTACGGCAGCGACGGCGCCGCCCGCGCGATCCCCGGCCACAGCCTGACGCTGGGCGCCCTGGGCGCGCTCATGCTCTGGTTCTCGTGGTTCGGGCTGAACGGCGGCGCCATGGCGTCCGTCGCCGGCGAGGGCGGCGCGGAGGCGGCGGCCGGCATATTCCTGGCGACGAACCTCGCGGCGGCGGCCGCCGCCTCCGTGTCGATGGCCGTGACGTGGGCGCGCTACAAAAAGCCCGACGCGTCGCTGACGCTCAACGGCGCCATTGGCGGGCTGGCCGCGATCTCGGCCGGCTGCGGCTCGGTGTCGCCGCTCGGCGCGGCGCTGATCGGCGGCGCGGCCGGGCTCGTGGCCGTGTTTGGCATCGAGTTCATCGACAAGCGGCTCAAGATAGACGATCCCGCCGGGGCGATCGGCGCCCACGCCGCCTGCGGCGCGGCCGGGACTCTGCTGGCCGGGGTGCTCGCGCTGGACGGCGGGCTGCTGCACGGCGGCGGGCTTGCCCTGCTGGGGGCGCAGGCGCTGGGCGTCCTGGCCGTCGCGGCGTGGGCGGGCGCGTCCGCGGCCGCGGCGCTAAAGGTGGCGAGGGCCCTGGTCGGGCTGCGCGCGGCGGAGGGCGAGGAGGCCGCGGGGCCGGGCATCGACGGGCGCGGCATCGGCGCCGGCTACGCGGACTTCCTGCTCGCGCCGGCCCTGCCGGGCGTCGGCGAGGGGGCGTCGGCCATGCCGCCCGCGAGCATCGACGACGAGATCCGGGCCAGCTACCGCGCGGGGGGCGAGGGCGCGAGGATGACGAAGGTCACGATAGTCACGCGCCAGAACCGATTCGACGCGCTCAAGGCGGAGCTGACGCGGATAGGCATCACGGGCATGACCGTGTCGCAGGTGCTCGGCTGCGGGATGCAGAGCGGCGAACCGGAGTATTACCGGGGCGTGCCGTTTGAAATGCGGCTGCTGCCCAAGATCATGGTTGACATCGTGATCAGCAAGATCCCGCCGGAGGTCGTCATCGAAACGGCGAAAAAAGCGCTCTGCACGGGCCGGTACGGCGACGGCAAGATATTCGTCAGCGACATCGAGAACGTCGTGAAGGTGCGCACGGGGGAGGAGGGCTACGACGCCCTCCAGGACGAGGTCCCGGACGAGTGAGCG
>JAISFK010000131.1 GCA_031263625.1 Clostridiales bacterium | reverse complement strand
TGCGCGTTGACGTCCAGAAGGCCCGCGTCCATGCCTATGTTCAGTATGGCGACGGGGTACTTCTTCTTCATCATGTACGTCTTGTACGCCTCCTCGACAGCCGCGTACAGTATCTTGTTCTTCACGATCCTGCCGTTGACGAAAAACAGCTCTAGGTTCCTGTTGCCGCGCGATATCTCCGGCTTGCCCGCGTACCCGTGCAGGCGGATCGGCCCGTCGCCCGATGACAGCGCTATCAGCCCGTCCAGTATGTCCCCGCCGAATACGGCGTACACCGCCCCGGCCAGATCCCCATTGCCGGGGGTGTGCAGCGCGGGGGATTTTTGGGATATCAGCCGGAACGAGATATTGGGGCGCCCGACGGCCAGCTTGCCGACCAGATCGACGATCTGCGCGGCCTCCGACGCATCCTTTCTCAGGAACTTGTAGCGCGCGGGGATGTTGTAGAACAGCTCCGACACCGTGATGGAGGTGCCCGCCGGGCAGCCGGCCGGCTCGTTTCGGACAATCTGCCCGCCGTGGATCTCAATCGTCCTGCCGTACTCCGCGTCCGCGCGCCTCGTCGTGAGCTGCACCTTGGAGACGGACGCTATGCTGGGCAGCGCCTCGCCCCGGAAGCCCAGCGTCAAAATGCTCTCGATCTCGCCCGCCGCGCGCAGCTTGCTCGTCGCGAAGCGCTCGAACGCCAGCTCCACGTCGTCGTCGTAAAAGCCCTCGCCGTTGTCCGTTATTTTTATGAAGCTGACCCCGCCGTTGCGTATCTCGACGGTTATGGACGTGGCGCCCGCGTCTATGGAATTTTCGACAAGCTCCTTCACGACGGACGCCGGGCGCTCCACTACCTCGCCCGCCGCTATCTGGTTCGCGGTGTTCTCGTCCAGCACGATGATCCGCCCCATTGGCCCTCCATTTCCCCTGCCGCCCGCCGCTCTGCGGGCCGCTGTCGCTCGCCTCTTCGCCATCCTCGCCGCTCTGCAGGCCGTTTTCGCTACGCGCCCCGCGACGGCGCCCCGCCCCTGCCGAGCCGCCCCGTCCGCTGGGTGGCACTCTCTCCTTCTCCTACCCCAGCTTCAGCTTCTGCTGCAGCGCGTACACAAAGTTCATCGCGTCTATGGGCGTCAGCTTCGATATGTCGGCCCCCCTGACGGCATCGACGACCTCTTTTTCGCGCTTGGGCATGTCCGCGAGCAGCAGGAAGTTGATCTGGCCGTCCACGGGCTTGGGCGCACGGCGCAGCCTCGCCGCCCGCTTGCTGATGTCCGCGTCCTCCAGCTCCGCGAGCAGCTCCCCCGCCCTGTCCGTCACGCCCGCGGGCAGCCCCGCCAGCTTCGCGACGTGAACGCCGTAGCTGCCGTCCGCGCCGCCCTTCTTGATCTTATGCAGAAACGTTATGTCCTCGCCGTTCTCGGCTATCGTGACGCAGTAGTTGTTCACGCCCTCCAGCTTCCCGGACAGCTCGGTCAGCTCGTGGTAGTGCGTGGAGAACAGCGTGCGCGCGCCCACCTTGTCCCGGTCGTTCAGGAACTCGACGACCGCCCACGCTATGCTCAGCCCGTCGAACGTGCTCGTGCCGCGCCCTATCTCGTCCAGTATGATGAGGCTGCTCGCCGTCGCGTTCGCGAGGATGTTGGCCACCTCCGACATCTCCACCATGAATGTGCTCTGCCCCGCCGCCAGGTCGTCGGCCGCCCCCACGCGCGTGAAGATCCTGTCCGTGACGCCGATGTTCGCCCGCGCCGCCGGCACGAAGCTGCCCGCCTGCGCCAGCAGCGCGATTAGCGCGATCTGCCGCATGTACGTGGACTTGCCGGCCATGTTCGGCCCCGTGATGATCGCCGTCCTGTTCTCCCCGGTGTCGAGGAAGGCGTCGTTCGGGACAAAGCTGCCGTGCCCCAAAAACTGCTCGACGACTGGGTGCCTGCCGTCCTTTATGTCGATCACGCCGTCCGTGTTCATCTCCGGCATGCAGTAGTTCTCCCGCTCGGCGGTTTCCGCGAGCGCCGCGAGCACGTCCAGCTCCGAAAGCCCCTCGGCGGAGCGCTTTATGCGGCGCACATGGGCGGCCGTCCTGTCGCGCACGTCCTCGAACAGCTCGCGCTCGAGCGACATGAGCCTGTCCTCCGCGCCCAGGATGCCGTCCTCCAGCTTCTTCAGCTCGTCCGAGATGTAGCGCTCGCAGTTGGCGAGCGTCTGCCTGCGGACGTATTCGGGCGGCGTCAGGTGCGCGTACAGCTTCGTCACCTCGAAAAAATACCCGAACACCTTGTTGAAGCCCACTTTCAGGTTCTTGATGCCCGTGCGCTCGCGCTCGGACTTCTCCAGCGCGGCGAGCCACGACTTGCCGTCCCGCGACGCCGACCTGAGCGCGTCCACGGCGGCGCTGTAGCCGTCCTTTATGATGTTGCCCTCGTGCGTGGATATGGGGGGATCCTCCGATATGGCGCTGCCGATCAGCTCGGCCACGTCATCAAGGCTGTCTATCTTGCGGTCCGTCGCCTTGAGCAGAGGGGCCTCCGAGCCGCGCAGCAGGGCCTTTATGCCCGGAATCTGCGAGAGCGAGTTGCGCAGCGCGAGAAAGTCCCTGCAATTAGCGCTGCCGAGCACGATGCGCGATATGAGGCGCTCGACGTCGTACACGGATTTCAGGCGCTCGCGCGCGCGGGAGCGCAGGATGAACTTCTCCTTCAGCTCGGACACGGCGGCGTGGCGCGCCCTGATGGCCGATATGTCTATGAGCGGCTGCGAGAGCCAGTTCTTCAGGAGCCTGCCCCCCGGCGACGTCAGCGTCCTGTCCACGGCGCCTATCAGCGAGCCCGCCCGCGCGCGGTTCTTTATCGTCTCCACGAGCTCTAGGTTCCTGCGCGACGCGGCGTCGATGATCATGTATTCGTCGATGGCATACGGAATGATCCTGTTCAGGTGCCCGAAGCCGCGCCTCTGCGTTTCCTCGAGATAGCGCAGCAGGGCGCCCACGGCGGGGAGCGCGCAGCTGTCGCCCAGGACGGCCTCGACCCCGCCGCGGCCGTCGCCCTCCTGCGCGTCGGCGTCCCATTCCGCGCCCGCGCCCGCATCGGAGTCGGCGCTTTCCGCTCCCCCGCCTATGTCGGCGCCTGCGCCTGTGCTTTCGCCGTATGCGCTCTCCGGCGCG
>JAISFK010000053.1 GCA_031263625.1 Clostridiales bacterium | reverse complement strand
TCGTACTCGTATGTCCGGCGCACGCAGGAAAACCTGAAGAACCCCAAGGAGATCGTCATCCCGGCGAGCAAGCGGATATACGTGAACATTCCGAGCGGATCGTCCACGAGGGCCATCGCCGAAACGCTTGAAAAGGAAGGGCTCATCGAATACCCGCAGCTGTTCCGGATCCTGTCCAAGATCAACGGCTACGACGGGCTCTACAAGCCAGGCACGCACATCGTGAGCGAGGATCTGGGCTACGAGGAGTTCATGATGGTGCTGATCACGGACCCGGAGATCGTGCGGCTGACGTTCCCTGAGGGCCTCAACTCGCGCCAGATCTACGACGTGCTGTCGAAGTCCCAGCTGACGCGCGGCAAGGACGTCCGGGCGTACATACAGGAATCCGCGGAGGGCGACTTCACGGATTTCGCCTTCCTGTACGGCCTGCACGGCCTGCCCGAGCGCCGGGAGCCCTTGGAGGGCTACCTGTTCCCCGACACGTATGACTTCGATCTGAACGCGGCGCCGAAGGCCATCGTCGAGACGCTGCTGAAGAATTTTGGCAGGAAGATCCCGGACGAGTACTACAGGCGGGCGCAGGAGCTGGGCATGACGATGGACGACGTCATCACGCTGGCGTCCGTCATCGAGAGGGAGGCGAAGGACGAGGCGGACAGGTTCCTGGTGTCCGGCGTGTTCCACAACCGGCTGGCGTCCGGCGACGAGTCGATGCGCCGGCTGCAGTCCTGCGCCACGATCCAGTACATATTCTACCAGCGCAACGGCGTGATGCTCAAGCAGATAAGCGACGCCGACACGCGGGTCGTCGATCCGTACAACACGTACACGCACGCGGGCCTGCCGCCCGGCCCCATCTGCAATCCGGGCATATCGTCCATAAACGCGGCGCTGTACCCCGACACGACGGAGTACATGTTCTTCGTGGCGCGCGGCGACGGGACGCACCAGTTTTCCAGGACATACGACGAGCACCTGGACGCCATAGAGGAATACGGCCTCAACCTCCTGCCGTAGCGGCGGGACGGGGCAGCAGCGCGGCCGGGGCGGGGCGGCGGCGCGGGATCGAGCGGCGCGGCCGGGCGGTTGGGACGGCCGGGGCGGGGCAGCGGCGCGGGAGCGAGCGGCGCGGCCGGGGCGGGCAAAGGGAACAGCTATATGCCATCCACAGACAGAATCATTGCGCGAAAGGCCGAGCTGCTCGCGCCGGCGGGCGACCTCGAGCGGCTAAAAGTCGCGCTGCTGTACGGCGCGGACGCCGCATACGCGGGCTACGGCGGGCTGAGCCTGCGAGGGCGGGCCGCCAGCTTCGGGCCCGGCGAGCTGGCGAGGGGCGCCGAATACGCGCACGGGCTCGGCAAAAAGCTCTACGTCGCGGTCAACGCTTTCGCCGGTTGCGCGGATCTGCCGCAAATAGAGGCGTGCGCCTCGCGCCTGCGCGAGATCGGGGCAGACGCCGCGATCGTGTCGGATCTGGGCGTCATGGACATAATGCGGCAGGCCGCGCCGGAGCTGCCCATCCACGTCAGCACGCAGGCCAACTGCACGAACAGCCGGGCCGCCGCCGTGCTGCGCCGGCTCGGGGCGAAGCGGGTCGTGCTGGCGCGCGAGCTGGCGCTGGGCGACGTGGCCCGCATAAGGAGGCTCGCGCCGCCCGATCTGGAGCTTGAGCTGTTCGTCCACGGCGCGATGTGCATGGCGTATTCCGGGCGCTGCATGATCAGCAAGCACCTCGCAGGCCGCGACGCCAACAGGGGCGACTGTGCGCAGCCGTGCCGCTGGCGCTACAGCCTCGTGGAGGAAAAGCGCCCCGGCGCGCACCTGCCCGTGTCGGAGGACGCGGACGGCACGTACCTGTTCAACTCCGACGACCTGTGCCTCATAGAGCACCTGCCGGAGGTCATCGGCAGCGGCGCGGACGCCCTGAAGATAGAGGGGCGCGCAAAGGGCGCTTACTATGTGGCCACCGTCGCGTCGGCGTACCGGGCCGCGATCGACCACTATTACGCATGGCTGCGCGACAGGGGCCTCGCGCCGGGCGCGGGCGCGCCCGCATATGCGCCTGTACCCGAATCCGCATCCGCATATGATGCGCCCGCATCCGAATCCGAATCTGCATCCGAATCTGCATCCGAATCTGCATCCGAATCCGCATCCGCGCCCGCGCAGAGCGCCCCATTGCCGGGCGCCGCGCTGCGGAATGGCGCGCGCGCCGAAGCCGTGCCAGGCGCCGCAACGGGCCATCCCAGCAACGCGCCGGGCGCGGCAAACGATGGCCCCATGGATGCGGCGAGCTATAGCGAACTGAGCAGCGGCGAGCGAAACGCCGCGCCGGGCGCGCCGATTTATTCCACGCCGCCGGAGTTTCTGGCCGAGGTCTGCAAGGCGAGCCACAGGCGCTTCACGACGGGCTTCGCCATCGACGCGGGCAAATCGGCGATCCGCGAGAACGGCGAAACGGCGGCCTGCTTCCAAGAATACGAGATGATAGGCATAGTCCTGCCAAGCGACGGCTCCACGGCATCGGGCGGCAGCGCTACATCGGGCGACGGCGCCACAGCATCGGGCGACAGCACGGCGCGGAACGACGGCACGGCGCCAGACGGCGCTGCATTGGCGGGCGATGGCGCACTGGACAGCGCCATGGCACTCGGTGACAGCGCAACATCTGCGAACCCCGCCGCGCGGAACGGCGGCATGGCGCCAAGTTGCGGCGCCGCGCCGAGCGACGGCGTTGCGCCGCAGCATGATGCCATTGCGCAATCGCCCGGCGCCGCGTATATGGCGACGGTCGAGCAACGCAACCGGTTCTTCGCCGGCGACAGCATTGAGGTCATGCTGCCGGGCGGCGGCTGCTTCCGCGACACGGCGCGGCGGCTTTTCGGCGAGGACGGCGCCCCCATGCCGTCCGCGCCGCGCGCGCAGATGACGGTGCGCGTGGAACTCAGCCGGCCCGTGCCGCCATACGCCATCCTGCGCAGGAAGGCGTAGCGCAGAGCGTCGTCGCGCAACATTCAACCCAAACCGGTTTCAAATGCAAATTGTCCCCTTACCCACCCTCGTCCATGGATAAATCGGCATGCGGTTATAAATGGTGAACAGTAACCTGTGCGAATGTCAGCCGTATTGGACGAAACAGTAAAACGAGGAATTGAACCCCCGGGCCGTCCCGCGCCCTCCCAATAGTAAATCCGCAAGGATTATTGTTTCATGCCCGCCTTTATCGAATAGACTACCAGCGCGAAGTTCATTCCGCTTCCGTCGTCCAGTTTGTTTCCTGAATCCGCGTGTCCAATTCCCTGAATTTCTGGGAAAGCGAGTCGATCTGTTTCTGCGTTTCCTCGACTGACACAACGACATTCATCTTCACCTCGGCGTGCGTGAGCCGATAGTCTTTTTCCTGGGCTTTCGCAACAATCGAGGCGAGCATATTCCTCTTTTTCATCAGCATATCCCGCTCGACAATGGCCTCTGACAGCGTTTGTCCAGTTGGCAGAGTCACCTCGCCGTTGCGGGCGTTTATTTTCTGAATCAGGGCGCAGAGCTGATCGCTCAATTCAAAGACGGCCTTGATCAGCTCTTGCGGGTTTTCAAGGGGCCTGTCGTTTTCCTGAACCTTAATGTTCGCAAGAATCCTGCTTTGCAGGCTTTCAATTTTTTTCTGATATTCCGAGCGCAGCAACAGCGCCTCAGCCAGCTTCATTTATGACCACCCCCATTTGCAATCAGCAATTTTCCCAAAGAAATCGGCGGCAACAGCGCCCGCTTTTTCCGGCCCGGCCTTTTCGCCCAACGCCGGCTTGCGCCGCTCGCGCTACTCTTGTCGCTCCAGCCGCGCCAATGTTTGAGCAAAGTGTAGCACAGCCAGGCGGCTATGTAAAGCGGCAATTTTATCCGCCGATCGCCCGCCGCTACCGCTGTTGCCGCCGCTGCCGCTGTTGCCGTTGTTGCCGCCGCTGTTGCTGTCGGCCGCTCGCCCGCCTCGCGCCCATAGCGCCCGAATCTCATAAACCTCCCGAAGCGCAAGCGACACCTGCAGCGCCGTAGCGCCCGAATCTCCATCTCAACTCTGGCAGCCATTATTCGGACCCTTATTCGGAGGCTTATTCGGACAAGAGGAAGTCAATGATGTTCAGCGTCTTAATGCCGTCATAGGAAGCGATGTAGCTTTTGTCCATTGACAACACGAGCTTCTCGTAATTGTCCCGTATGGCCCTGAGAGGGCGCAGCTCGCGCTCCCTGGCCGGTTCCGCCATTATCGTTTCCGCAACCTGGACGTACAGCTTCCCGGACGGCTTTTCGGCCACAAAGTCAATCTCGGCGTCGCCGGCCTTGCCGACGCATACCCGGTAGTCGCGGCGCAACAGCTCAAGATACACGACATTTTCAAGTATGTGCCCGCGGTCGGCGTCGCGGAAGCCGAGCAGCATATTCCGAAAGCCAAGATCCACTATATAGTTCTTTTCCAGCGTTTTAAGGAGCTGCTTCCCCTTTACGTCGTACCTGCCGGCGGAGTAAAAGACAAATGCGCTTTTCAGCATGCGGATGTACTTGTCAACTGTCTTTCCGGCGACGGCTTTTCCGGCCTTTTTCTTGATGCGCTGGATTTCTCCTTCGTCCGCCAGCACGTTCCCGATGTTGTTCGGCGAGGCAATGCTTCCGATATTGCCGCAGAGGAACAGAACCAGCTTGTGCAGAAGCGCCTGGTCGGCCGTCTTGTTCCGTTCCAGCACATCCCGCAGGATGACCGTGCTGTATATGCCCTCCAGCGCTTCAAAACTCCTTGCCTCATTGAACTGGAACTGCCTGAGTATGGGCATGCCGCCGAACTGGAGGTATTTTTGGAACCTGTCGTCCATGGGCGCGTCGGGCGCAAACTCGTAAAATGACAGAAACTCCTTGAATGACAGCGGCATCATCCTAAGCTCCACATAGCGCCCCGACAGAAGCGTGGAAAATTCGGAGGACAGCATGTAGGCGTTTGAGCCGGTGATATAGATATCGACGTCGAAGTCAAGCCGAAACGACTCTATCGCCTTTTCCCAGCCCGCGACCGCCTGAAGCTCGTCGAATATCAGGTAGTTTTTGGCGCCTGCGGCAATCCGGCCGCTCACGTGCTCGTAAAAAGAAATATGGTCGGCATACTCCCGAAACCTGAGCGACTCCATGTTCATATGGATGATATGCTCTTTAGGCACGCCGCTACCAAGCAGATGATCCTCAAACAGATCCAGCAGCGTCGATTTCCCGCAACGGCGCATGCCCGTCACAATCTTGACGACGTCCTTGTCTTTGTACTCGATCAGCCGCTTCATGTATTCAGGCCGGTCTATGCGCTCAAGCATTTGACGCGCCTCCAATCAGCGCCAGTATATCAGAAACTCCCTTGCGCGTCAATGTTTCTGACCTCAAAGTCCGAAAGCCCGAGTATCGGCTCAGTTGCAAAACTAAATAAAGTTTCTGTTGGCAGGATCCGTCCAGACAACTCTTCTAATGCAATCCCCGCAATTAGTCTAACAAGCCTGGAACCCAGAACCAAGCGGCGAGCGCCG